>CAYVTN010000120.1:0-8161 GCA_964454395.1 uncultured bacterium
CGCTTCAGCGAGCGTTTTTTCTCTCTGAGGCGGTCTGCACTGCAAACCGCTGCCCGCCTAAGGATGGATACAATACCCAATTCGCAACAAGAACTAAGTAGTTACCAATTATCCGAAAATAGATGTTGATCTTCTCCCTGTCTCCCAACCACCCTGTGAAAAAATGTTTGACAGGGGACAGGAGCGGCCGGGGAGAAAAGATAAATTTGATTTACTCAACTTCAGCAAATTTGCTAAAGTTGATTTAGAAAAATAGGAGTACGGTCAATGAATCATTACATCATCGCGAAACCTCAAAAAATAGCGGGCCTTCTCATGAGCCTGATCTTGATGGCCTGTGCCGGCCAGGCCAAATCCCTGAGAGAAATGTCGGTGGACGAATTGGCCAAAGCCATGGGCCAGGGCTTGCAGTACCAGCGCATCCTGGTGGTCCAGACCTTGGGCAGGATCAGGTCCAAGGCTTCGGTGGGCGTGCTGATTCAAACCATGCTTCATGACAAATCCAAACCCGTGCGCCGCGCCGCCCAGCGGGCTTTGATCAATGTGAAGGATGAGCGCGTTTACAAAGCCTTGCAGGCCGGGGTGGAAGATCATGATCGCTGGGTGCGGCTGGCGGCGATTGACGCTTTGTCGGCTGTTAAGGATCCGCGCTCTTTTAACTTGTTGTTACACAGCCTGCGGCGCTTTCCCAAGGATCATACCCAGGTGTTGCTGACCTTGGAATCCCTGCGTTCCGTGGCTTTCCACATTGAACCTGATCCTGGGGTGGAAAAGGCGCTGTTGCCCTGGCTGCGCGACAAGCATGAAAAAATCAGGGAGACGGCCATTATTATTCTGACCCTGATGGCCAGGCCCGATGTGTTGCCTGATTTAATGGCCTTGTGGGACCGCGGCAGTGTCCGCGCCAGGATTCTTTTGTGCGATGCCTTTGCCAATATCGGCTACAAGGAACCTCTGCCCTTGTTGCTCCAGGCCCTGAAAGTCAATCATAGAAGCCTGGTCATGCATGCTCTTTATGCCCTGGCTCAAATTCAATCCACCCAGGCTTTGCCCGCCATCTGGTCGGTTATGAAAACCTCCGAAGATGAGCAGGTGCTCATGGCCTGCCTGTATGCTTTGACGGAAATCCCCGATGAACGCAGCATTCCCCTGGTGACCAAGTTGCTCGGCAGCCACAGCCCCACGGTGCTGCACTGGGCCATGTCCACGCTGGGATCCTTGAATGCCGAAGATGCCGTGCTGCTCATCAGTGACAAGTTGCACGATCCCCACAGCATGGTCAGGGCCACGGCCGCCACCGTGCTGGGCGAATTGCATGCCCTGCCGGCGGAAAATGTGCTTGTGCAGCGTTTGGCTGATCCCAAAGAAACCGAGGAGGTCAAGATCGCCGTGGCCAAAGCTCTGATGGCCATGAAAAGCAAAAAAGGCAACGCCTATTTCTGGAAAGCCCTCCAGAATCCCGATCTGAACACCAGCGTTCATTTGACCTATGCCCTGGCACTGGCCAATAGTGACGGTGCGGCTTTTCACCAACAATTTTTAAAACGTTTACAAGCCAAGGCGTTCAGCACCCGCCTGGTGGCCGCCGTGGCTCTGGGCGTGATGGGGGATAAACATGCCCTGCCATTGCTCACGGATGCCCTGGACCATGGCTATCCCCGCATCAGGAGGTTTGCTATTTTGGGTCTCGAGTCCATTGCGGACCAGCGGGCCATCCGCGCTTTGGCGGACACGGCCAATGACGACAAGGATCCTTTGGTCAGGATTTTGTGTGCCGGCAGCCTGATGTCCCTGGGCCGGCCCGAATACGAGGTTCTGCTCTGGGATGGTTTGGAATCCAAAAGCGAGGATATCCGCACCGAGGCGTTGATTGGCCTGGGGCAGCATATGAATGAGGTTATCCGTCAAAAGTTGAAATGGTACCTAAGGCGCGAACCATCGGTGCCGGTGCGTCAGACGCTCAACCGGCTTCTGGAGCGTGGCTGATTACCCTTGTAAATCCAGCGGGAAAAGGTAAAAAGAATTGACGCCGGCAGTTTAGTGGTGTATAGTTTCAACACATTTTTATCCCTACAAGCAACCTATTCCATCATAATGAGAGGAGCACGAAGATGCGTTTACGCCAATGGTTGACAGCCCTTACCGTGGCTCTGGTCATTGCCAGCATTTGGGCTGTATACCCGCCTTTTGATGTCAAGGACACCGATGGCAATGTCGTCAAGGCGGGAAAAATCAAACTTGGTTTGGATTTGCAAGGCGGTATGTACCTGAAATTGGCGGTGGAGGCCAAGGACTTGCCGCCTGAAGTTACCTTGAACGAGGCCAGAGACCGCGCCATCGAAATTTTACGTAATCGCGTGGACGGCTTGGGGGTGACGGAACCACTCATCACCCGCGAGGGCACCGACTGGATCGTGGTGCAGTTGCCGGGGATCAAGAACCCGCAGCGCGCGGTCAATGTCATCGGACAAACCGCCCTGCTGCAATTCATGATGGTGGACGACCAAAAGAATGTGACCGACATGATGGATGCCGAGGGCAATACCGAAGCTGCTAAAATACCGGCCGGGGAAGAGGTGCTGAAGGGCCGCAACAATGACCTTTATGTTGTGACCGCCAAGCCGGTGCTTACCGGCGCCCATCTGAAGGATGCCAAGGTCCAGATGGACGGCTATGGCCGTCCGGTGGTGGCCTTTAAGCTTGATCCGCAAGGGGCCAAAGTTTTCGGCCAGGTGACCGGTGCCAACGTCAACCGGCGACTGGCCATTGTGCTCGATAATACGGTTTATTCCGCGCCGGTGATCAAATCAAGGATTCCGGGCGGAAGCGGCATTATCGAAGGCCAATTTACCTTAAACGAAGCCAGGGATTTGGCCCTGGTGCTGCGCGCCGGCGCCCTGCCTGCGCCGGTTAAAATTATCAACAAATATATCGTAGGGCCGACCTTGGGAAAGGATTCCATTGATAAAGGCAAGACCTCCTGGATCGTGGGCATCCTGCTGGTTATTTTTTTCATGGTGGTCTATTACAAATCATCGGGCATTATTGCGGATATTGCCCTGGTGCTCAACTTCCTTTTCCTGATGGCGGTCTTGGCCGCCGTGGGCGCCACCCTGACCATGCCCGGCATTGCCGCTATTATTCTGACCATGGGGATGTCGGTCGATGCCAACGTACTGATATTTGAGCGGATTAAGGAAGAGCTGGCCGTGGGTAAAACCGTGAGGGCCTCCATCGATGCCGGTTACAATAAGGCGCTCTGGACCATTGTGGACGCCAATGTAACCACCATTATTACGGCCTTCGTGCTTTACCAGTTCGGCACCGGCCCGATCAAAGGATTCGGGGTAACCTTGTTGTGCGGTATCGCCATTTCCATGTTTACGGCCTTGGTGGTGACCAAACTGATTTTTAACGCCCGCAAACATTATAATAAACTTTCGATCTAAGCCCCCAGGAGGACATGAGCGCAATGTTTCATTTATTCCAGAATGCTAATTTCGATTTCATGCGGCCCCGCCGCTGGTTTTTTCTTTTATCAGGGATGCTGATTCTGTTCGGGTTGTTTGCCATCTATGAAGTGGTTACCCACAAGGCCAATATGGGCGTGGATTTTGCCGGTGGCACCAACCTGGAAATTGAATTTGAAAAGAATGTTTCCCCCGACACCCTGCGCGAAGCGCTGCGCGATCCTGAATTTCAAAGCGTGAGCCAGCAGTCCATCAATGAAGCCGGCCGGTACAAATACATGCTGCGCATCATGGCCCCCGAAATCCCCACTGAAAAAGTCAGCGACCGGGTCATGGCTTTATTGAACGAAAAAATCAAAGACAATAAAGTCAGCCTCCTGTCTTCGGAGGACGTGGGGCCGACCGTGTCCGCCCATTTGCGGCAGCAGGCCTTGTATGCCGTTTTCTGGGCGGTGGTCATGATCCTGATTTATATTTGGTGGCGTTTTGACTTTCGCTATTCCGTGGCCGCCACCATTGCCACCTTTCACGATGTCCTGGCGGTGCTGGGCATTTTTGTACTCTTTAATTACGAGATCAGCTGGATTTTGATTACAGCCCTGCTGACAGTGGCCGGATATTCCCTGAATGACACCATCGTGGTCTTTGACCGCATCCGGGAAAATATGCGCCACCGCCGCAAGGAGGACTATAAAAAAGTCATCAACAGCAGCATCAATGAAACCTTGAGCCGCACCATCATTACCTCCCTGACAACGGTGCTGGTGGTAATCGCATTGCTGGTCCTGGGCGGGGAAGTGATCCACGCTTTTTCCCTGGCCATGTTACTGGGGATTATGATCGGGACCTATTCCTCCATTTTTGTGGCCAGTAATATTCTGGTGGAATGGAACGAACGCGATCCGCTGCGCCGTTAAAGGAACAACAATCATGAGCGCCATCTTCCCAAAGGAGGATGGCGCTTTTTTTTATAGTGGGAATTCCGGGAAGGGCATTGGCCGGCGGGCAAAGATTTTGAATTAATCCCCAAGATAGGTTATACTTATGAAGCGTTGTGTTCAGGACAGGGAGAGGGCGAGACCGGCCCCGGGCAGTTGGATCGTCCCCGCCGGACTTGTGTTGCTTGCGGCCATGCTCCTCAGTGCCTGTGTGGGCAATGGCATTCCGGAACGAAAAGTGGATTTCGACAAACCTGCCCAGGCGGTAAGGGCTTATCTTGATTATCTGCGCCTGGAAAAAGCAGGCGTTGAAACGGTCCGCATGGAGAGCCGCTATTATAACCGTACGGTTTCGCTCTCCATTTATTTATTTACCATTGCGCAGGCATTTGAAAAGTTCAACCGCGATAACGATGCCGCCAAATTATATTTACGATTATTGATCAATTATCCCCTGATCTATGAAAAAGAACAGCTGGGCGTGGAGGCCGAAAACCGGCTGAAATGGATTTTAGGGGATAAAAGCTGGATGAGCCCCACGGCGGATGAATTAATTCTAAGGATTGAAAAGACGATAATAACCAGGAATGGTGCTGCCTTGAAGCAGGTCATCTCCCGTGATTTTGGTCTGGGGCGAACTCGAAATGAGCGCTATGCCGTTCCCTATGAGGATGCTTTGGCGATCATGACCGGGGAACTTCCGGATATCGTGAATCCTACGGTGGAGGTTGTGGACAAAACAACGCCGGAGCGCATGGTATTAAAGGTCACGGGCTGGCGTCATCACAGCAAGACCTGGTATCTGGTTTTGCATAAGAACCTGCGCCTCAACGCCTGGGAGTGGGATTTGGCTTATTGGGAATAAACCAAACGGTCGCGGATCGAGTCAGGCAACGAGAGGATAGTTTGAAGAGGGCAAGCAAGAGGAGGCAGGCTTGGAGGTTTTTATTAAAAGCATCATCTGGCTGGCGGCATTTATCACCGCCGGCCGTTTGGCTAAAAAACAGTTACAATTGCCTGTCCTCGATGAAAAGTTGGTCTTGTTTTGCCTGGCCGCGTGTTACGGTGTTTTGTATTATTTTGGTCTTTTTTTTGAACAGGCCAGTTTTCATACCTATGCCAAGGACCTGACCGTTTATCTGCAAGCCCTGGACAACTGGCGCTTGTTTTCACCGATTTTGGGACACAGTCTGGTGGCTGATCATTTTTCACCCCTGCTTCTGCTGTTGGTGCCTTTAGGCAAGCTCTTTAATTCTCCGTACCTGCTGTTTTTATTGCAAAGCCTGCTGCTGGTTCTGCCCGTGCTGCCGTTGCACCGCATTGCCCGGCAGGCAGGACTGTCGTCCTGGGCTGCTTTGCTTATGGTTTTCGTGTATTTGAATTTTTATTACATCCGTCGCCTGGCCCTTGGCGACTTTCATGTGGAGATGATGGCGCCCCTGGCCATGTTGATGATGGCGGAAGCTTTTTTAAACCATCGCCGCTGGGCGCAATGGAGTTGGCTGGCCGTCTGCCTGTTGATCAAGGAAGATATTGCCTTTTACCTGGCGGCCTGGTTTACGGTGCTGGCCATCAGCCTGCCGGGGCAGCGCAAACGAAGCCTGGTTTTGGCGGGCGTTGCATTTGCGGCCGGTGTGGTTTCCCTTACCATCCTGTTGCTGGCCAATCACGGAAGCTATCAACCCTTTGAAAATTGGTCCGGCTATGGAAATGGCCTTTTCGGCATCTTGGTGGGTTTTGGGGTGCATCCCCTGCAAGACCTGCAGATACTGCTCAGACCGGCACTATGGAAATTTTATTTGCCCTTACTGGGATTGCCGTTCTTCAGCTTCTGGGGATTGGCCGCGCTGCCGGCTCTCTGGGTCCAGCTGATGTCCGGCAATGTCCTGCAGCAAAACCTTTATATCTATTATGCCGCCCCTGTTATTCCCCTGACCATGGTGGCGTTGGTTTACGGCTGGCGCCGGTTGACCGGGTGGGTCAACCAGGACAGCCGCAGGACACCCTGGCTTCGGGGCGCAGCCCTGTATTTAATCATCTTTAATTTTCATTGGCTGCCGTGGCCTGCCTTAAAACCGGAATACCGTGACCTCTCCCGGATTCTGAACAAGCTGCCCAAACAGGGGTTGATCTATGCCCAGGCCAATGTGGCGCCGCATATTGCGCACAGCCGGCGCCTGCGGGTACTGGGTATTAATAGTATGAATGAAAAACCGGACATTATCATTTTTTACCTCAAGGGCAATATCTGGCCTTTCTCCAGAAACCAATATCTGCAAGCCCTCAATCAGATCAAATTTAACATCCATTATAAACTGTGGAAGGATGAAGCCGGCGCTCAAATTTATATTCGCCAACATTTAGAGTGATAAATCTTTGACTTCCAACATTCTGTCTCCGTACCTCTATTCATTTTGAAACAAGCTGTCCTGAAAAATCTGTTTTTAGATAATTTTTTACCTTGACCACTATAAATAATCGATTTCATATGCTACCGTTGTAGCTGAAAGAGCACAAAATATTGTGCTCTTTCAATTTATTCCGGAGGAAACCAAAATGCGCGGTTGTCATCCCTGTCTTAAAGGCCGCCACAGGCATTGGACCCGCTATATTGCGCTTTTACTCACGCTTTGCTTTCTCTGGCCCTCGCTGACCTGGGCCTTTGAACAACCGGCCTATCTGTCCGCCCGGCCCCAGGCCTTCACCCTGCCGCACATGAACAAAGCCCTGGTCATTCCCCGAAAAGTGGGCATGATCAGTCAATCCCAAGTGCTCGGTGATAAGACCGTGATCTGTATCCAGGATCTGCATTGCAATTACGAGGTGCAAAAAAACATCGCCGCCATTATTCATAATCTTGCCCAAGCAGGGACAAAGGGCGTTCGCCCCTTACTGGTGGGCGAGGAAGGCGCCAGCGCGCCGGTGGACACCAGTGTGTTGCGTGATTTTCCCCTCAAGGGCATCCGCCGCGATTTGGCGGAGTATCTTCTCAAACAGGGACGCATTACCGGCGCGGAATATTATGCTGCTTTGGGCGAAAGGCCGATGCAGTTGGAAGGAATTGAAAAGGCAGGGTTGTACGATGCCAGCCTGAAGAAGGTGCGCTCCTTTTTAAACTCCGAGAACCAGGGCTATATTCTGGATTTGCGCGATCTGCTGGAAGAAGTGAAGCCCGCTATTTATTCCAGCAGCCTGCGGCATTTCGATCAAAAGTGCATGGATTTCCGGGAAGGAAAAGTGACCACCCTGCGCCAGGCCGCGTACCTGGCGTCAATAGGAAAGAAATTTTCGCTCCCCATAAACAGCTATCCCAACCTTAGCCGTTATTTGGAACTGGGGAAAGCAGCCTTTGATCCTTCGATAGAAGCAGATAAGCTGTTTGCTGAAATGGACCACCTGGAGCAGGCCATCAGGGAGCAGCTTTATACCACGAAGGCCGAGCGCGGCCTGGACCAGGCTTCCCACAGGCTGGATGTCATGGAAAAGCTGCTGAATATCTCCGCCACGCAGGAGGAATTGCAGGCCTTCCGTAAGCATCGCGAAAACTATAGGGTTAAATCCATTATAGGTTTTCTCGAAACCCATAGGGCCGGGTTGAAAGCCCGCCCGAATAGCCCTGCCTATGAAGCCACTCTTGACCCGGCCATTTTCGGGCTGGATCGCTCCTTGCAGGAGGTGGATGAATTTTACCAATTGGCCGAAGAGCGCAGCCAAGCCTTTGTGGAAAACATCAGCGCCCGGATGAAGAAAACC
>CAYVTN010000121.1:0-8135 GCA_964454395.1 uncultured bacterium
GGCCGAGTATCATGGGCTGTTGCTGGGCCTGCAGATGGCCAGGGAACAGGCCATCCAAAATCTGCATGTGCGCCTTGATTCGGAATTGGTGGTCAAGCAACTGCGGGGGGAATATAAGGTCAAACATCCGGCCTTAAAGCCCTTGTGGGAAAAAGTCAAGGTAGCCTTGACTCATTTTCACGCCTGGGATATTGCCCATGTGCCCAGAGCGCAGAACCGGGAAGCTGACCGCAAAGTTAATGAAGTTCTTGATCAGCGGCTTTGAGCAGCAGGTTAAAAGCTGAATCCTGGCAGGAAGAAGGAGATGATGATGGAAAGCGGATCTTTGTCGTTTGAGAAAAGAAAGCATCCCAGAATCAGGATAACATTGCCGGTGGAATTCAAAGTCATCAATGAAAATGACGCGGCCTATCAAACCCTGGAAATAGAATTCCACCAGCAGGAGGGGAATTCGAAAAATATCTCTTCCGAAGGGTTATTTTTGGTGTCAGACAGGTATTTGGAAAAAGGGGATATTCTAAAAATAGAAATGACCCTGCCTGATGATGAAAAACAAGTGCGGGCCTTTGCTGAAATTGTCTGGGTTTCCGATCACGGACTGGCGGAAGGCAAACACGGCGCAGGTCTGTTTTTTATGGCCCTTCGTGATGAGGATGCCGACCGGATCGGCCGGTTGGTGGCCAACATGCTCAAAACCACTTAAAAGCAAGCATGACAACTCTACCCGCCGGGCAGAGGCAGCCGCAAAGGAAAGAGATAAGCTTTTTGGGATAAAAATTTTAAATCGCAAAAGACAGGGGCGTATGCAGTGCGCTTCTACATAAATCATTTGTTTTTTTGCTGGGCGTGAGCTAGTGTAGTGTCTCTTAAATGAAGGTACTCAAGTGATAGGACAATTTTTCTTTTTCGGGCTCAAAACAGGGCCACGAGACAGGTTGGGAGCCAATCACCCCCTTGAACTGGTCCCGTGGAGGGTTGACAGCAGGGGTGATGCCCTGCGTCTTCCTCTGCCTCCGGCGGCCAGAAGAGGCCTATTTACCGATTCATAGCCCGAAAAAGGAAAATTGTCCTATCACTTGAGTTGTATTCCGGCTTTGCCGGCTTGGAAGAGGAGGTATAAAATCATGTGGAATTCACTGAAAACATTTATGTTATTAACGGCCATGACTTTGCTGCTCATGCTGATCGGCGAACGGCTGGGGGGCAACCATGGCATGATCCTGGCTTTTGGGTTTGCCGTGGTACTAAATTTTATCAGTTACTGGTACTCCGATAAAATTGTGCTGGCCATGTACAAAGCCCGGGATCCCCAGCCGCGGGAACAAGCGGTGGTGGATCTGGTGGAAGAGCTGGCACAGCGGGCTGATCTGCCCATGCCCAAGGTGAAAGTGATTGACACCGGCATGTGCAATGCCTTTGCCACGGGCCGCAATCCCCACCACGCGGTAGTGGCGGTCACCACCGGTATTTTGGCGATCTTAAATCGTGAGGAACTGGCTGCAGTGCTGGCCCATGAACTCTCGCATGTGCGGCATCGCGATATCCTGATCGGTGCTGTAGCCGCCACCATGGCGGGTGCGATTGCCATGGTGGGACGGCTGGCCTTCTTTTTCGGCGGTGGCCGCGACCGGGATAATGTCCTGGTTTCTTTGGCCATGATGATCCTGGCGCCTATTGCGGCCCTGTTGATTCAAATGGCCATCTCCCGATCCCGTGAATTTGAAGCTGACCGGGGCTCAGCCCGCTTAACCAGGGATCCGGAAGCCCTGGTGCGGGCTCTGGAAAAGTTGCATCAGCAGGCCGGCCGCCATCCTGTGGTTGCCACGGGACAGCAGAACATGACCGCCCACTTGTTTATCGTCAATCCTTTTAAAGCCGGCTGGTTAACCTCCTTGTTTTCCACCCATCCTTCCCTGGAACAGCGCATTGCCAACTTGCGGGACATGGCCAATAAAGTCTAAGGCAACGGAGCTGTACTAAAGACGCTGGTTCAGGATAGGGACGCATTGTCATTAATGCCGAATTAAGGGGACATAAGCCACTGTTTACGTGTGCTGTCCTTGACGTGCGCAGGGGCACGGCATGCCCTGCCCCTTTGGCTTTAATTATCAACGCATCATGCGTATATCTTGCTGGCGTAAGCCCTGAACATAGCCGCCGGTCTTCCGGGACTGGTAATGGGAGCGTCTCCAATGAAGCCCAACCATAGCGCCCGTTATTGGGCCTGGACCATCATTAACCAAGTAGAACAGCTCAGTTTTTGGGCGGAGGATTTGTTGGACCAGCTGCGGCAGGAAACCACCTTGTCCCCGCTTGATCAAAGCCTGTGCCGCAGGCTGGTGCTGGGCGTGATCCAACGCCGGGCTGCCCTGGATTATCAACTGACGCCGCTGTTGAAAAAAGAACCCAAACGCCAATTAAAAAATTTGTTGCGACTGGCGGTTTATCAGCACTTGTATTTGCAACGCATCCCTGTACATGCCTGGATGCATGAAAGCGTACAACTGGCCAAGACCCATTTCTCCCGGGCCGTGGCCGGATTTATCAACGGCGTGCTGAGGCAATGGTTGCGGCAAGGGCCCAGACCATTGCCGGACAAAGCCTCGGACACGCTGGCCTACTTGGAAGCAGCCCATGCTTTTCCGCCATGGCTGGCTGCACGCTGGGTAAAACAATTCGGCGTGGACCAAGCCGAAGCCATGATGGCCGCGGCCAATGAGGTGCCGCCGTTGATGCTGCGGGTCAACACGCTGCGCCTGACTACTTCGGATCTGGCCCAACGTTTGCAAGCAACGGGTATTGAAACCACACCCGGTCCTGTGCCGGACAGCCTGGTCGCGTCCAGGGGAGACGGGCCGGTTCAAACCTGGCCTGGTTTTCAGGAGGGCTGGTTTTATTTTCAGGACGGGGCTTCCCAGTTAATCGGCCTTCTGGCCGATCCGCATGCCCACGAAACCTGGCTTGATCTGTGTGCCGCGCCGGGAGGAAAAACCACCCACCTGGCCCAGCTGATGGGTGATCAGGGCAAGGTGATGGCTTTTGATGTAACGGCCGCCAAAAGGGCCCTGCTGGCGGCCAATATCCAACGCATGGGCTTGGGCAGTGTGGAAATTTTATCGGCCAAACCGTCCGCCCTGGCTGTGGACGGCGTGCTGGTGGATGCGCCTTGTTCCGGCCTGGGAACCCTCAGGCGCCACCCGGAAACCAAATGGCGGCTCAGTGAGAAGGACATTGTCCGTTTGAGCGCCAAGCAGGCGGAACTGCTGGATGAAGCCGGCCGCAATGTCAAGCCTGGTGGTGTTTTGGTGTACGCCACTTGTACGACCTCCAGGGAAGAAAATGAAGACCAGGTGGAGAGGTTCAGCCGGCGTCACCGGGCGTTTCAATTGATTTTGCCTGACCGCTCCGGTCAGGTGCTGCGGCCATATTGGGGACAATCGGGCTGCCTCAAAACGTATCCCGCTCTCAAGGGAATGGATGGGATGTTTGCCGCCAAATGGCGCAGGAATAAATAATTTGGTGTTAAAAACCTTTCGGGAACGTTATAATAAATTTGGCAAAGTCGAGTAATAAAATTAATCCTTTTTTATCAGGAAGAGTTTGACCATGAGTTCAGACGCCTTGAAACATTCAAAGGATGCCGCCTTGCCGGATTTACATGGATGGGAAAATCACGAAGAACTGAAATTGAAGGAAACCGTGATACAACGTCAGAATGAGGTGGCCCAAGCGCTGAAAGCCCGAAGCCGGGATGTGGAACCATCCCTGCAGGCGCTGATCAGCGATATGGTGGAGATTGCCGGCGTTATCCTGAAAAATACCTGTGGCATTGGCAGTGCCTTTAAACTGGCGGACTGTGATCTGACCTTGATGACCGGGGAAAACATTAACCGGTTTTATACCCTGGCGCTCACGCAACTGGCCTATCACTACAGCCAACTTATTCCCCTGGAGAAAACCCGGATCACCGAAGCTTTAAGCAAGATCGTTGGCGGGGATGCCTTCGTCCAGGACTGGACCGAAAAACTGGCCCAGTGCCAGGATCATGAAGACGGGCAGTATTCTGCCGTGCGTGGCGGACGTTTATTGTGGGAAACCATTGCCACGTTGTTTGCGATCAAGAACTGGGAGACCAATACAACAGCCCGCATTTATTACCAAACCGCCCCCAGCCAGGATTTGATTTACAGCATTGAATCCCTAGAAAAGTGAAAGGTTATCCAATCGTATTTTATGAGGTCTTCTTCCCAGATTCAATCCCCTGACGTGGTGGTGGTGGGCGCAGGTCATGCCGGCCTGGAAGCCGCAGCCGCGGCCGCCACCATGGGCTGCGCCACCCTTTTGATTACCCAATCGCTTGCCCATATCGGTACTTTGAGCTGTAATCCGGCCATTGGCGGTGTGGGCAAAGGCCAGCTGGTCAAGGAAGTAGATGCCCTGGGAGGTGTCATGGGCCTCCTGGCGGACAAGGCCTGCATTCACTACCGCCAGCTTAATCAATCCCGGGGCGCGGCCGTGCGTTCCACCCGCATGCAGGTGGATATGGCGGTTTACCAGCAGGAAGCGCAAGCTTACCTGCGGGCGCTGCCGAATCTGGCCATCATGGAAGACGAGGTGGTGGACGTCTATCTCGAGGAGCGGAAGGTTAAGGCTGTCACCACGGCGGGCCATGGGTTTGTGCAGGCCCGCGCGGTGGTTTTTACGGTAGGCACTTTTTTTCACGGCTTGATACATATCGGGCGCACCAAAATCCGGGGAGGACGGTTGGGGGACGGCTCGTCGGACCAACTGCCCGACCGGCTGCAAGCCTTGGGCTTGAGCTTTGGCCGTTTCAAAACCGGGACCACGCCGCGGTTGAAAGGGCGCAGCATTGATTTTTCCCGACTAACCGAACAACCCGGTGATCCTGCCTTCATCCCTTTTTCCAGCCGTTCCCCTTCCCGGCCGCCGTTGGACCAGGTCAGTTGCTATCTGGGCCATACCAATCCCCAAACGCATCGCATCATCCGCGATCATTTGAACCAATCCGCACTTTACGGGGGCGACATTACCGGCACGGGCGTGCGCTATTGCCCGTCAGTGGAAGACAAGATTGTCAAATTTCCCGGCCGCGACAGCCACCATGTATTTGTGGAGCCGGAAGGCCTGAGCACGGACCGGTATTATCCCAACGGCTTGTCCAACAGTCTGCCCGAAGCCATTCAAGAACAACTGGTCCATTCCGTGAGCGGGCTGGAAAAAGCCGAGATCGTACAACCGGGGTATGGCATCGAACATGACTACCTGCTGCCCACCCAGCTCAAACGCACCTTGGAATGCCAAGCCTGCGGCGGCTTATATTTTGCGGGCCAAATCAACGGCACCACCGGCTATGAGGAGGCGGCGGCCCAAGGGCTGCTGGCCGGGATTAATGCTGCTTTGCAGGTTCAGGACCGGCCGCCATTTATTCTGGAGCGCAGCCAGGCCTACCTGGGTGTGCTGGTCGATGATCTGGTCACCAAAGGCACCAATGAACCGTACCGCATGTTTACCTCCCGCGTCGAGTACCGTTTGGTGATTCGTGAGGACAATGCTGATGAACGGCTTGCGCCCCTGGGTCACCAAGTGGGCTTGGTCAGTGGTGAAGTGTATGAACACTTTCAAGCCAAGATGGCGCGCATTGATGCGGAGCGGGCACGGTTGGAGCAGTGCCGGGTAAGCGATCCCGCCATGCTCCACGACCTCCTGGGCGGGACCGCTGAAGTTGGGGGTAAAAGTTTTTCGCTCCATGCTTTGCTGAAACGGCCTGAGATTCATTACGATCATCTGGCCCGGGTGGACCAGGCATCCGCCTTGATCTCCCATGACCTGAGGCAGGCCGTGGAGGTTCGGGTAAAGTACGAAGGGTATATCAAACGGCAGCAGGAAGAAATTGAGAAAGCCCTCGACCTGGAACAGTACAAAATCCCGGCAGGGTTCCAATATCAGGGCCTGCCCGGCTTATCGCTGGAAGTGGTGGAAAAGTTGAGCGCCCGGCAACCGGAGACCCTGGGGCAGGCATCACGCATATCGGGCATTACCCCGGCGGCCATCTCCTTGATCCTGCTTCATCTCCGGAAGAAATAGCGGCCTGCCATGGATCAACCTTACCGCACGTACAGTGCTTACCTGAAAGAGTGTTTTGGCGCACCCACCCGGAAAATCAGCCTTCATGCAGGCTTCAACTGTCCCAACCGGGACGGCACCATTTCTTTTAATGGCTGTATTTTCTGTGATCCCCGGGCCTTTTCACCCCATTGCCGGCCGGTGCCAATGCCTTTGGTGCAACAATTGCATCAGGGAATGATTCAAGGCCATCGCCGGGGAATTCATCATTTTGTGGCCTATTTCCAGGCTTTTACCAATACCTACGGTCCGGTGGCCCAACTGCGGGATACCTATGACACCATTAAGGCTTTTCCTGAGATCAAGGGCCTGGCCATTGGCACCAGGCCCGATTGCCTGGATGGAGCTATCCTGAAGCTGATCAACGGCTACACCGCGCAATACGATGTCTGGTTGGAATTGGGATTGCAAAGCATCCATGATCAGACGTTGCTGCTGCTTAATCGCGGTCATGACCGCCAAGCCTTTAAAAAGGCGGTTGAGCTGATCAGGGCCTATCCGGCCATAAAGATCAGTGCCCATGTGATCCTGGGATTGCCCGGGGAGACAGCAGCCATGGAAGCAGCCACGGCCCGGCAATGCGCCGCCTGGGATGTGGACGGGATCAAGCTGCATCCCCTGCACGCGGTCAAAGGTACCGCTCTGGCCGAAGCCTATGCGCAGGGACGGATCAGCCTACTCACCCGGGAAGACTATTTGGAAAGGGTGGCCTCTTTCTTGGAGTATTTGCCGCCCCATACAGTGGTCGAGCGGGTGACCGCCGATTGTCCTGATTCAATGCTGGTGGCGCCGGAATGGATCAATCATAAACAACCGTTTTTACAGGCCTTGCAGGAGCGCATGCTGACCGAAGGACGCTTTCAGGGACGGTGTTATCAGGCCGGATCAGGCGGCCAGGCAGGTTAATTGGTCGATAAAATTGCTCTTCAGGCCAACGCTGTAACCAGTGGTGATGATGGTTCTAAAGGGATCGCCTTCACTGGTTACCAGGGTTTGAAGGTAGACATGGTTGAGAAAAGTGCGGTTCATTTGCCAGTAATCAAAAGCATGCTCGATCATGAACCAGGGCAAAGGGTTGGCGGCTTTGAGGATGTTGAGGTTGGGACGGGGTTCACCGATGCCGCCGGACGTCATTTTCTTAAAAATTTTAGGATGGACCATGCGATGGTATTGATCGGCACCGATAAGGTTCAAGGAAGCGCGGGCCACGGCATAGCCGGCCAAGGTAATGCAAAACAGCTGGCTGTACTCGGAAGGGGAATGTTTGGCCAGGGCCGTCAGGCATTCCAGGTTCGGGCGCTGCAGCAAGGTTTCGCCCAGAGCTGCATCCAGCCGCTCCTGCAATTGTTTCTTTTTCAGATTAACCCGGGCAAATTCGCGTTCCGTCTGGTTCAGAAGCATGATCAGCGTAATTTGCCGGTCGTTAAACATAAAACAGCTGTGTTGCAACTGTTCTTTTTTCAAATACTGCTTGATCAATTTTTCCGTGTGCCGCTCCGCCAACGGACGAGGTTGGCCGGATTGTAAAACAAGTTTTATCCAGGGGAAAGGCTTATAAACCAACACCACGACCAACAAACTTAAAAACCCGAGCGCACAAAGTGAGGCCAATACGGCCAACCCTGTTTGTGACATTAGCCCACCTCTTTTATTGATGTTGCCCCCGCTTGCTTGTGAACCTCTCTCTGGTTTTGCCGGCCCGGCATCACAAGCAGGTGACTGTGCAAAGTATCGGTGAGAACAGGGCGGTCTTAAATAGTCCATTCAGGTCATCGCCGCCATTCCGGGAGCGCGCCGGCTTGGACAAAGCATTTTCTTTGGCAAACCCGATGGGCTTGGTACCGGGTAACCTATGCAAGGACTTTTCCGCAGTTGGTCAAATAGTCCAGCCCTCTGGCAGAAATGACGACATGAAAAAAGATATTTGAATCACAGCGCCATTGGGCATCAGCAGGGAAGCATGATGATTGATGAATCATAAAAAGCGGTCA
>CAYVTN010000122.1:0-3789 GCA_964454395.1 uncultured bacterium
GCCCCGACCGGAACAGATATTATATGAAAGGGACGCCTTCGGCAGCCCCGACCGGTATGGATATAAGATGGTGTTGTATTTTTAAACAATCTGGCAATCCGCAGATGGATTCCAGCTTTAAGAAACTGTGTCATCATTTAAAAAATGCTGAATAATCACCGCAATCCCCTGATGTTTTTAGGCCGTCAAAGTAGCCGCACGACGTGATTTTTGTCATGAGGCCGGTTTAATTAAACCTGGATCGAATCGTTAAAAATGTTTGACAAATAAAGATATTTACGTACAATAATGATCCGCCAAAGCAGTAAGTCTTTTGATGGTGGACGTAGCTCAGTTGGTTAGAGCGCAGGGTTGTGGTCCCTGAGGTCGCGGGTTCGAATCCCGTCGTCCACCCCAGCACCCCGCCTCTGACGGGATGCCGAGAAGTCGATAATCGATGGTCGCAAGAGCTCGTCCGGACAACCGGAGGAAGTCCATTTTGAGTGGAATTGCATTCCGGTCGGAGCAGTCAGTATGCGCCTGTAGCTCAGTGGATAGAGCAACGGCCTCCGGAGCCGTGTGTCGGACGTTCGATTCGTCTCAGGCGCACCATTTTGGATTTTCAAACATAGGGTGCTTAGCTCAGTTGGTAGAGCAGCTGACTCTTAATCAGCGGGTCACAGGTTCGATCCCTGTAGCACCCACCACTTTTTATCGATCCTGAACACTGCAGGGGCTGGTTTGAAACCCGTCCCTGCAAAATCTGCGCAACATGCGATTATCTTGCTGACACTGAGTCTAAGCTGGCGGAGCCGGAATATAAAATCTATCTCACGCAAAGCCGCGAAGAAGAAAAAACATAAAATATGTTGAAGGTTTTAACTCGAAAAGGTTTTAATCTTTCCTTTGCGTCTGCCTGTGCCCGGTACGGGTATGCGGGCTTTGCGTGAGGGAAATCTTTATTAGGAATCCTTTGAAAATTATCTACAGAAAAACGTAGATGTTGGAAATACAGACTCTAATGATCAAATAACAAGTAAAAGGGAGGTATAGGGCGAGGGTGGTGAAATTGGCAGACACGCTAGACTTAGGATCTAGTGCTTCGGCATGTGGGTTCGAGTCCCACCCCTCGCACCAAAGGCAATATGATTAAAGTTGACATGAATGAGCAAAGCGAAACCACCCGGGTCCTGACCATCGAAGTGCCGCAGGACGAGGTTAATTCCGCCTTTAGCTTGGTGACGGCCAAGGTTCGCCAAAAAGCCAAACTGCCCGGATTCCGCAAGGGTAAAATCCCCCTGGACATCATTGAAAAAAATTATGCTTATGAGATCAATGAGGAAGTCCTGGATAAATTGTTTTCCTTGTCTTATCCCGATGCATTAAATCAAACCAAGGTTGTGCCCATCGTGCGCCCCAAGGTCGACAAAGTGGAGTTGGATAAGCACAAACCGCTCATTTACCAGGTCACGGTGGAAGTGTTGCCCAAAGTCAAGCTGGGCAATTACAAAGGGCTCAAACTCAAAGCCAACAAGGTGGAAATCAAGGACAAGGAAGTAGACGAGGTTCTGGAAAACCTGCGCCAGCACCACGCCACCCTGGAACAAGCGCCCGACCGTACCAGCCAAAAAGGCGATGTCCTCACCATTGATTTCAGCGGCCAAAAAGACGGCCAGCCCGTACCCGGCACGTCGGCCCAGGATTACCGGGTGGAACTGGGCGCCAATCAAACCATTCCTGAGTTTGAACAAAACCTGTTGGGCATGACCAAGCAGGAGACCAAGACCTTTGACGCCGTCTTTCCCAAAGATTATCATGCTCCTGAAATGGCGGGTCAAACCATCGCCTTTACAGTGACGGCCAAAGACATCCAGGAAAAGAAACTGGCCGAGCTTAATGATGAATTTGCCAAGGATATGGGCAAGTTTGAAACTCTGCAGGCATTGAAAGACAGGATCAAAGAAGACCTGAAGTCGGAAAAAGAACGGCAAAACAAGATCCTGCTGAGCGACCAGATCAGCAAAGAACTTTCCAAATCAACGGCGGTCAAAATACCGGAAGTGCTCATCGGACGCTCGCTGGACAGGATGTTGATGGACTACGAGATGCGTCTGCAGCGCCAAAGCAAAACCTTGGAGGAGAGCGGCACCACGGCGGACGCTTTCAGAGAGCAAAACCGGGGGCAGGTGGAATCGGAATTAAAAGCCCAATTGGCGTTGCGTGAAATTGGCTTGCTTGAGAACATTGAGGTCAGCGAAGGGGAAGTGGACCGGGAAGTGGAAAAAATGGCCATGGCCGCCCGCCGGCCGTTACAAGACTATAAAGCCTATCTGGACAAGAATGATGCATGGGATGATATCCGGAGCAGAATTCGCGATTCAAAAGTTATTGACCTTATTATCGAACATGCTAAAATCAGCTACCAATAAATAAGACCCCATTGTCTTAAGCAAGCGAGGAGGACGCGACATGTCTTTGATT
Organism: uncultured bacterium; assembly: GCA_964454395.1. Taxonomy (GTDB): domain Bacteria; phylum Oederibacteriota; class JAAXVQ01; order JAAXVQ01; family JAUVAV01; genus CAVQBK01. The sequence goes on from CAYVTN010000122.1 coordinate 2,461, forward strand.
CCCATGGTCATCGAACAAACGCAACGCGGGGAAAGGGCCTACGATATTTATTCCCGCTTGTTAAAAGAAAGAATCATCTTTTTGGGCACGCCCATCAACGATGATGTGGCTAATGTTGTGATTGCCCAGTTGCTGTTTTTGGAATCGGAGGAACAGAAGGAAATTTCCATGTATATCAACAGTCCCGGCGGCGTGGTCTCGGCGGGGCTGGGGATATATGACACCATGCAATACATCAAGTCGCCCGTCTCCACCCTGTGTGTGGGGCAGGCGGCCTCCATGGGCGCCGTGCTGCTGGCAGCCGGTACGCCCGGGAAACGGTACGCTCTGCCCAATGCCCGCATCATGCTCCACCAAGGGTCCGGCGGATTTCAAGGCAGCATGCCCGATATCCATATCCAGGCCAAGGAGATTGAGCGCATCCAGGAGCAAATGAATAAAATTTTAGTCAAACATTGCAACCAGCCCGAAGAGCGGATTGTCAAGGATACGGATCGCGATTTCTTTATGTCCGCTTTGGAAGCGAAAAAATATGGTGTCATTGATGATGTCATGCAGGTTGGTGTTTAAGCGAGGAGGACCGTGTGGCCAAAGCACCATCTTCGAAAAGTATTTCATGTTCGTTTTGCGGTAAAACCTCAAGTGCTGCCCGCAAGTTAATCAAGGGGCCGGGCGTTTATATCTGTGATGATTGTGTTGCTTTTTGCAATGACATCCTGGCGCATGAGACCTCGGCCGGCACCTTTCAGGAAATTACCCTGCCCAGACCCAAGGAAATTAAAGAAATATTGGACCGCTACGTGATTGGTCAGGATTATGCCAAACGCGTACTGTCCGTGGCCGTGCATAATCATTACAAGCGCATTAATTTTCAGCGGACCATGACCACCGATGACGTGGAATTAACCAAGAGTAATATCCTGCTGATCGGTCCCACGGGCACAGGGAAAACCCTGCTGGCCCAGACTTTGGCCAGAATTTTGAAAGTGCCTTTTGCCATTGTGGATGCCACCACCCTGACCGAAGCCGGGTATGTTGGCGAAGACGTGGAGAATATTGTTCTTAAATTGTTGCAGAACAGCAACTATGAAGTGGAGAACGCTGTCCGGGGTATTATTTATATTGACGAAATTGATAAAATAGGACGCAAAAGCGAGAACCCTTCCATCACCCGTGATGTCTCCGGGGAAGGCGTGCAACAGGCGCTTTTGAAAATAATCGAGGGCACGATCGCCAGTGTGCCCCCGAAAGGCGGGCGCAAACATCCCCAGCAGGAGTATGTCAAAGTGGATACCACCAATATCCTCTTTATCTGCGGCGGCGCTTTTA
>CAYVTN010000122.1:3799-8116 GCA_964454395.1 uncultured bacterium
AATCGTTGAGGGCCGCGTTGGGAAAAAGAGCATTGGCTTCGGCGTGAAAAGCCAGGCGGACAAGCGGCAATCCCGGGATGAGCTGCTGGGCGAGGTCCATCCCGAGGACTTGATCAAATACGGTCTTATTCCCGAGTTTGTGGGGCGTCTGCCCATCGTGGCCACCCTGAACGAACTGGATGAAGAGGCCCTGGTCCGGATTTTGGTGGAACCCAAGAATGCGTTGCTCAAGCAATATCAAAAGTTTTTTGAAATGGAAGATGTTAAACTGACCGTTAACCAGGAAGCCCGGAAAGAGGTGGCCAAGGAATGCTTGCGTCGGAAAACCGGCGCACGCGGCTTGCGAGCCATTTTGGAAACAATCATGCTCGACATCATGTACGAACTGCCAGGGCGCAATGATATCAAGGAATGCATCATTACTCCCAAGGTGGTCCATCAAAAAGAAGAACCGCTGTTGGTTTATCATGAGTTGCCCCACAGCGATGAAGAGGCTAAATTAGCCTGAAAGCAGGCCTGACGATGAGTGCAAATCACAAATCAACCCATAATCACAGTGTGAAAAAAGAACTTCCGCTTATGCCTTTGCGCGATCTGGTGGTTTATCCGCATATGATTGTGCCCCTCTTTGTGGGGCGCGGCAAGTCGGTGCAGGCGCTGGAGGCAGCCATGCTGGAAAACCGCATGATTGCTCTGGTGACCCAAATCCATGCCCAGGTGGATGACCCCTATGAAGATGATCTGTACAAGGTCGGCACCAAAGCTCAAATTCTGCAGGTTTTGAAAATGCCGGACAGCACCATCAAGGTGCTGGTGGAAGGCCAGGAAAGAATTCATCTAAAGCGGCTGATCCGGAATGAAAAATACTTTTCAGCGGTTTTTGAAACCGTGGAAACCCGCCTGGAACAAACACCGGTTTCCAAGGCGCTCATGCGCAATAATGTGGAGTTGTTTGAACATTATTCGCGGCTGAACAAAAAAATTCCCTCCGATATTGTGGTTTCCCTGAATCATATTGAGGATCCCGGCCGTTTTGCGGACATTGTGGCTGCCAATATTTTGTCCAAGGTGGAAGAAAAACAAAATCTGCTGGAAATCATCGATCCCCATGAGCGTCTGGAAGCTGTTTCCAAGCTCTTGTCCGTAGAAATCGAAATTCTGGAGATAGAAAGGCGTATTAAAGGCCGGGTTCGCAAACAGATGGAAAGTACGCAAAAAGAGTATTATTTGCACGAACAAATGAAGGCCATCCGTAAGGAACTGGGGCAGAAGGACGAGGAGAGCGAGAACGAAGAATTGCTCAAAAAGGTTACCAAAGCCAAGATGCCCCAGGAAGCCGAAGAAAAAGCCATTAAGGAAATCGGCCGTTTGGAACGCATGCAACCCATGAGTCCCGAAGCTGCGGTGATCAGGACTTATATCGAATGGCTGGCATCCCTCCCCTGGGCCCTGTCCACCAAGGAAAAGCTGGATTTGAAAACCGTGGCCCGCACCATGGACAAGGATCATTACGGACTGCGTAAAGTGAAAGACCGGATCCTTGAATATTTGGCCGTGCGCAAGCTGGCGCCCCAAATGAAAGGACCGATTCTTTGTCTGGTGGGTCCTCCCGGCGTGGGGAAAACCAGTCTGGCCCGCAGCGTGGCCGAATCTTTGAACCGGAAATTCATCAGAATTTCGCTGGGAGGCGTCAGGGATGAAGCGGAAATCCGCGGTCACCGCCGAACCTATATCGGCGCGTTGCCGGGAAGAATTATCCAGGCCCTGAAAACCGCCAAAACCAACAATCCCTTGATTTTGCTGGATGAAATTGACAAGATCGGTTCCGACTTCCGGGGTGATCCCGCGGCCGCCTTGCTTGAAGTTTTGGATCCCGAACAGAACCATGCTTTTGAGGATCATTATTTGGATGTGCCTTTTGACTTGAGCGGCATTATGTTCGTGGCCACGGCCAATGTTATTTATAATTTGCATCCTACATTGCGTGACCGCATGGAAATTCTTGATATTCCCGGTTATACCTTGGAAGAAAAAATCAAGATTGCCGAATATCACCTGATTGTCCGTTTGGTCCGCGACCACGGCCTGAGCGCCAAAGATGTGGTCATGCCCCGGGCCATAGTGGAAAAAATTATCACCGAGTATACAACGGAAGCGGGCGTGCGCAATCTCAACCGCGAATTGGCCACGGTGATGCGCAAATTAGCCCGCTTGAAGGTGGAGAATAAACAGAGATCAGGCGTAAAAAAAATCACGGCTCCCGATATTGAGAAATATCTTGGGCCGCCCAAATTTTTAAAACGCAAAAGCGAGAAAAAACATGCGGTGGGCGTGGCCACCGGTCTGGCCTGGACTGAATTCGGGGGCGAAATCCTGATGATCGAAGTCACACTGATGCCGGGCAAAGGGCAACTGACACTGACCGGCAAACTGGGCGATGTGATGAAAGAATCAGCCCAGGCTGCAGTGAGTTATGCCCGGGCTCATGCCGCCCGGATCGGCATTGATGAACATTTTCACCAGCACACGGACATCCACATCCATGTGCCGGAAGGCGCCATTCCCAAGGATGGCCCTTCAGCAGGCATTGCCATTACCACGGCCATCATTTCGGCCTTGAGCGGCATTGCGGTTAACCGCAATGTGGCCATGACGGGGGAGATTACCTTGCGTGGCCGGGTGTTGGCCATTGGCGGGCTAAAGGAAAAATTACTGGCCGCCGCCCGGGCGGGGATTAAAAAAGTGGTCATCCCCAAGGAAAACGAAAAAGATTTGGTGGACCTGCCGGCAGAAGTGAAAAAATCGCTGGAGATCCATTCCATTGAAGACATGAGCGATGTCCTGCCTTTGGCTCTGGTCAAACCTTTGGAGTGGAGTGAAAGCAAACCGCGGAAGAGAACGGCGCACCTGACCAAAGCGCCTGGAGCGGCAGCCGCCCAAGACAGCACCTACTTGAGCAAGATCCAAAAACACTGATCCATGACCAGAACGGCATTTAAATTGTTGTGCACTGCCTTTACACCCGGGCAGTTCCCGCCGGAACAGGGTAGCGAGATCATTGTTATCGGCCGTTCCAATGTGGGCAAATCATCCCTGCTCAATCAACTTGCCGGTAAAGGCTCGAAAAAAACGCCTGGAGGCGCGCGCGTCTCCCAAACCCCCGGGCGCACCCAGTCGATTAATTTTTACCAATATAAGCAGGATATCACCCTGGTGGATTTTCCCGGGTTTGGCTATGCCCGTTGGCCTGCCCATCTCCGGCAGAAGATTGAGAAATTAATTGAACATTATTTGTTTGAGCGGCGCAACATTGCCTTGATGGTCCATCTGATCGATGCCCGCCTGCCGTTGCAAAAAATCGACAGTTATATGCTGGGATTGGGCAAGAAATTTAACACGCCCTACTTGTTAACTTTGAATAAATGTGATAAATTGTCGCGGCAAAATAGGCTGAAGAAGCAAAGGGAAATAGAAGAATTGACCGCAGCCTTTGGGGTTGAGGTCGATCTTTTGGCGGTTTCAGCCCTTACCGGTGAAGGCATTCCGGCATTGAAAAAAAAAGTGCTGGAAGCCGCCGCGAATCGTCTGCATAGGCCTGAATGACCGCGCCACCTTTCAGAAAAGGAGTTTTCACCCATGTTGTACAAAAATCGCTTAATGACACCCGGTCCAACCGAAGTGCCGCCAACGGTTTTGGCGGAAGGCGGAAAGCCGGTGATCCACCATCGTACCCCGCAATTCCGGAAAATTTTAACCGATGTCATGGCAGGATTAAAGCGGGTCTTTCGCACCAACAATGATGTTCTGCTCTTTTCATCCGCAGGGACGGGCGCCATGGAATCGGCGCTGATCAACCTTTGTTCACCAGGAGATAAGGTTCTGGTGGCCTCGTGCGGTAATTTTGGCAACCGTTGGGCAAGTATTGCCAAAGCCTATGGGGTACAATGTGAGCACTATGAAGTGGCCTGGGGCGAGGCCGTTGATCCTGAAGAAATCCAAAAGAGGCTGGCCGGGGATTCGTCCATTAAAGCGGTTTTTACAACGCTTTCCGAAACATCGACCGGGGTGGAATCGGATATCAAAGCCATTGGAACTGTGGTGGCCAAAACCCAGGCTGTCCTGGTGGTGGATGCTGTTTCCGGCCTGGGCGCCACAGTCATGGAAACCGACGCGTGGCATGCTGACGTGGTGGTGGTGGGTTCCCAGAAAGGCCTGATGATTCCTCCGGGACTGGCCATGGTGAGCATCTCGGCCAAAGCCTGGGATATGGCCGGCAAGTCTGCTTTGCCCAAATTTTATTTTGACTGGAAGAAATCA
>CAYVTN010000123.1:0-8096 GCA_964454395.1 uncultured bacterium
TATTCAAATAATCCATATCATGACTATTTAAGTTTTTATTGTCTATTTCGAAGGAAAAGTCTTTGAATGCCAGAATCAACATCAAGCTTCTTATTGAGCCTTTTAAATACAGTTCCAGGGCATGACGATAGAGAAACATAACTGGGTAGGCATCATAGTCCGGAAAACGATCCCTGCTCAAAATGTCTTCGGCCAGATTTTTAGCAGCATTGTAATATCCTTTACCGTAAATACTGAATTGTTTCGAAGGTGCACTGCTGAAGGATGATACAAAATTAGGATTATCCATTGTCATTCCTTGCATTCTTATATTTTTAGGTTTACTATTTTTAATTAAAAATTGCAAGAGAGCAACATCTAAACAGTGGCTGGCACCGAGGCTAGCCAAACCTCATTTGCTTTTTTTTAATATTACTTTTCTAGTAAAGGTTCGTAAATTATCCCCAGATACTTTTAATATTAATTCATATTCCTGTTTATCATCCAAGTTCGGGACCAACTGTGGCTGGCACCGTTTTCCAACAAGGCGGGCAAGTCGACGCCGAGGGGCCTTCCCTCATCAGATGTATAGCCTTCGTGGCACACGGACGGTATTACTTAATTGCTTTTTGATGATTTACTTGAATGATAGATTTTAAAATTGCACTATATTTATTTACACTGTCGGCATCTTCACCCATCCGTGTTTGGTCAGCACATCCACAGCCAGTCCGATTTGTCTCGGAGTGAATTGGCGCTTACGGTCATTCCAGGCATAAGTATGATTGACCACATCATCCAATGAGTGCACGGACGCATGTTTCAATACCCAGTGCACCGTGGAGAGGAGTTCCAGGCCGAAGGGCGACTCAAAACCTTCTACCAGCCTCGCAACCTTGTCAAGGCGCGCGCGGGTGTCTGCATGTTGTTGCAGGAAGTTCGTGGCATCCTTGACAGCACCCGGTACTAACTTAAGCTGTTTGTCCGGCGTATCGCCACCATCGGCATAGCCGGAAACCAGATGACCTTCAATGTCCTTGAGTACATGTCTTAAGTTTTCAGCGTAAGGACCATAGGGTGCTTGTTTGTATTTTAATCGTAGAGGTTCCCCTGCCACCTGCATAAAATACATAAGCTTATGTACTTCCAGCAAAGTCACAAAGGGATCAAGCAATCCAGCTAGATAACGGTTCATCAGCTCAACCAGAACAGCGCGCCCCGCTGTCATAGGTGGTACTTCACGGTTATGGACCATTTTATCAATTCTGGGCGCTCCTTTAGGTTCATAAATGATAACCCGCACTTCGGTAAGCGGTTGGAGTGCGGCCTCAATGCGCGGCTTGACGTCCGTCCATTCCAAGCCGCCAAGACCACTGCCCAGAGGGGGCATGGCGATAGAATGAATATTGTTTTGTCGTATGGTGTCCACCAACGACCTGAGTCCGGTTTCGATGTCCTCCATCCTGCTCTTTCCTCGCCAGTGGCGTTTGGTAGGGAAATTGATAATGAAGCGAGGATTGGTCAACTGCCCGGTCTCAAAAACGAACATCCGGCCTGGTTGTACTTCTTCGTTTTTACAAGCTGTGGCATAGGCCTTGAAATTTTCCGGATAGGCGTTCTTGAACTGGAGCGCGATGCCGCGTCCCATGACCCCGACGCAGTTAACTGTGTTGACAAGGGCCTCGGCATCCTCGTGTAAAATGTCACCACTTTTATATTCAATCATCTTAGCCGTCTCCTTATCAATAATACCATTCGGGCTTAATCTCAACCTGTGGCCGATGACCACCGGCAGGCAGGGTGTTAATTACACGTTGATATATTGCGCGTGAATGCACGCCTATGCTTTCAACCAAATGCCAGGGAAAATTGTATTCCAGCAAAAATTCAGCCTGTTTCTGTTCCCGGCATTTAGACCATGATGTTGCCTCAACCGAAGTCCAATTAATCTGATTCAGATGTTTAAGGTCAGCATAGTCGTTGAAATAATACGATCCAGCGTTTGAATCCGTAAACACCCAACGCTTGTTGTTGCTCTTCGCCCACATTACGGCACTCCGTAGATCAGCGATAAGATGAATAATGGGCTCTTGACCACCCTGATAATTGATTTCAGGATGGTTATTCATGTAAAACATATAAAGCATCACCGATTTCGGGCAGAAGTAAAATGGTACACAATCACCAACATGTAGATCGGCAAAACTATTGAGAGGCTTATGCATTCTGCGTTCTTTTATCTTGCCCATGCCGATGGTAGTGCCAGGCCGTGTCCGCCGAACAATCTCCGCATCGCACCATAGATACCCATCCGCAATTATTGAAGGCAAGCGGTCCACATGCACGATGTGGTAAATCTTAGGCTTTGCGGGAACGGCCATCCTCGATCTCCGATTTCAATTCATTATCAATCTTATTGGTGCTGATAAGTATATCAGACGTTGAAGATCATTGTCCCATGGTTCGATTGTATCGAATCAATTCGATTAACTCAGGTGCTCATTAGAGCATATAATTAATCCCTGAACAATTCAACTATTTTAATGTCAAGACCGTCTGAGATGCGTTCCAGGTTCTTTAAGGTAATGTCTTTTTTACAGGATAAAAAGGCATAAAGGTAGCTTTTACTCATGCCGATTTCATAGGCGAGTTTTTCTGCCGATTTGTTCTGCTTGTTCAGCAGTTTCTTGATTTTTAATGCTACGTCAGCTTGAATCATGGCTAGACGATAGCATTTTTTTAAGCCCTGCTATATGCTCTAAGGAGCACTTTGAACAGGAGGTTCCGCCCATGACTAATTCCCCTCATCTTTCCATCACCATCCGCCGGACGCAATGGTTTTCCTCCACTATTGTCGGCTATGCGCGGGTGTTGATTGACAACCGGATTTTGCTCAACGAACTGCCCGTCTTCGGCCATGAAGAGAACATGGCCGTCATTATCACGCCCGCCCAGGTAGTCGCTTGTCCTCTTGACATGGACTTGGGGATGCTCAATCGCATGGTTTACAGTTTTCGGGAGATCATTGAACAGGCGGTGATCAGGGCCATGGCCGAGCAATTGAAAAAAGCCGGAGGGGTTGGCCCTTAAGGCGGATATTTTATATCGGCGGCCCAGTTATTTTTTGAAATCCGGTGTTGACCACCGGCATTCTCTGTTTAGCCCAGCACCGACATTGCCTAAGGTTACGGCCATTTTCGGAAATAACCCGGAAAGAAAATGTGCTGGACAAAAACCAGGCCCAAAGTAAATAATTAAGTCTGGTCCTCGCATTCGGTGAAAGACAAATAAATCTGTTTTTGCCGCTTGTATATAAACGCAATATTTACGGAAAAGGTATATCAACTGCTGGAACAGCAGTTTAAAAGCCAATCAATGAGGGCATGATGAGTGGAAAAAAATATAAAATACCAAGCACCGCGGATAGCATCAAGGATCTGAAACCATTCGAAGCAGCCAAAGATACCACGCCGGAAGGTCCGATGGCGCCTTATTTGGGGAGGCGTTACCGAAGCCGTGAATTTAAAAAATTGGAAGCAAATGAAGATACACCCCTGCATATATTGGATCTGGTTCGCGCCTATGAGGTGATTTCTTTGACCGGCGCCACCTTTCGCGTCCAATCGGACATAGAAATTAATGCAGGTCTCACTGCTTTGTTACATGAGAAATGTACTGGCATAGATTGGAAGGTCAAGGAAGATTGGAGCGGGTCTTTTCGTAAATATCAAATAATTCATGGATACATTGAATTGCCTGAGGATACGGATCCGTATCAACCCATGGCCATGGAAATATACGGACGGCTTGTGGAAATCGACGGGATAAACCTTGAATCGCCGGAAGGTCATGCATGGATTGATGACGCCCGCCGTACTTGGAATAAAAAAAGCAGTGTTGACTCCCCTGATAATGCGACTTTTGTTGAGTCCTATCCGCCAATCAAGGGGGATATGCTGATCCAGATAGTCCAAGCAACGTACGCGAATGTGTTGTTTCCGGGAATCAATATGCCCTTTTATATGTAAACAAAATGAAGTGAACCCTTATTTTGTGGCTGTCACCAGGCCTAAGAACACTGGTGCCAGCCACCGGCATTCCCAGGGTATATTAATTATACCTGATTTATTAGGATCAGCCAACCGGCCGTTCTTGATAGTTCATTTCCCTTGGGCTTGAGGTCACTGTCGCTGAAAAAACGGGCATATAAAAATAATTAGAAATACTAATCCTGATATTATTACGCTTGGAGAAGTTTTGGGAGATAAAAAATAATCTATGGTCCACTCGGCCCCGCCATTCAAATCAAACCCTCCTATTACTTTAAAACGCAGTAGGAGGGTTTTTGATTGGACTATACAATCAACTAGACGATACCTAAACGATTGTGATATAGTTCGGTTTGGAGGGAAATATGTTCAAACCGAATTATCGTATTACAGACTATTTTCTGTCTCGTATTGAAAAGATTTCTGCCTTGCAGGCTGAAATCCGAAAAAGTCACCTCCGATTGCCCGTGTTGCTGCGGTTGCAAAAGGATGCATTTAACCGCAATGTCCATTCCTCAACCTGGATTGAAGGGAACCAGCTTTCGCTGCAACAGGTTGCCGCACTAAACGAGAAAAATGATATTAAGGCTGATCTTAGGCAGAAAAAAGAAGTCCAAAACTATATAAATGCGCTTCGCTGGATAATTGATCACGCCGGCCAACAGATCAAGGAGAACGATTTGTTGCGCTTGCACGGGCTGATTACCAAGGATTTAGTGACGGAAGAAAAGTCCGGAAGATATCGGAAGATACAGAATTACGTAGTCGATGGAAGAAAAAATGTTGTTTATACACCTCCACCTGCATCTGAAGTCCCGAAATTAATGAGGGCGTTGCTGGAATGGGTTAACCGTGAAAGCGCGGTTAATGCCGTGATCGCCTCTGCTGTTTTTCATCATCAATTAGTCACGGTTCATCCTTTTACGGATGGAAACGGACGATTAGCGCGTGCAGTATCCCTGGGGATTTTGTATCAAAAGGGGTATGATCCTTCACATATTCTTGCCTTGGATGAATATTATGCAAATGACCGGAAAGCATATTACCTAAAAATACAACAGGCCAGGGAATTAGATTATGATTTGACCTATTGGTTGGATTATATAGCTCAGGGAATCTTGGGAACTCTGGAAAATGCAATGCAACGTATTTATCAGTTGTCCATTTCTCCCCGAAAGAACATTTCGCTCTCTGAAAAACAGGAATTGATGATAAATTTCATAAAACAAAATGCAGGATGTAATTCAAAGGAGCTTGGGGTGGCGTTGAAGATTAACCGGGCAAGGGTCAATCAGCTCATTAGTCCTTTGGTAAAAGCCGGGATCATAAAAATGGAAGGGAAAGCCAGAACTACGAAATATTTCTTAATTTAAGCTGCAATAATCCAAACTTAATCGCACAATCATTGTCAATTCTGCATGATCATTGATTAGTGTTTGTGACGTAACCGCCAATACTCCCCCCCGACTATTGGAAAGGGACGCTTGCGGCTGCCCCGGCCGGAATGGATATTCTTATACCTGGTTTTTCTTCCTTTCGTTTGTGAAGTTTCTTGGCGCGGTAGGATTTCCCGATGATGATGATTATGTGGGAATGGTGCACCAGGCGGTCCAGGGCTGTCCTATTCACTGATAATGAAAAAAAGATTGTACAGAACCTACTTTAAGATCAAATGGTGAAAAGCCGTTTCAGGAACACAGGAATAGCAATTTTCGTGATTTTTCCCCTGACCTTGAATGAATTGGTCAAACCGGTTTTTGGCCAGGCGGTTCAATGAGGGCCCATGCTGGTGTCGCTGCTGTTTTCGATTTATAGGTTGATTCTGGCGGCAATTGCGGACGCTTCGCCTGGAACCATCCGGCGCGGCTGTCGGATAAAACCATATGGAAAAGAGTGAGAGGCACCGATCTCTCTAGCTAATGTATCGGGGGACCATTGGGATCGCTGGAGTTTAAGAAAAAGTCAGAAACTATGCCGGGAAGGAAGTTGACAAAGAAGAAGTCGAGGCCTAAGAAATAATTACGTATTGTGTTCCCGGAACTCAACTGGTTTAAACCGAAAGGCAACAATTAAGTTGCTTATTTCAACATAGTCCTATACATTGAGCGGGCATCCTGTCAGGATGCCCGGTCCGCAGGCCTTGGTACCATGCCTGTTGACCGGGGCGCCATTCCGGAAGTGATTCCCAAGGCATTTAAAGCATGACCAATCATTTTATAAGAAACGAGTTGCTGCCATGAAAGAATTCAAACGTTTTCAGGACTTGGGCCTGAGTGAGGCCACCCTGGAGGTGCTGCGAAAAAAAGGGTTTGAGAAGCCGACGCCGATACAGAGCGCTGCCATAGCCCTGCTGCTGAACCGGGAACATGATATTATCGGCCAGGCTCAGACCGGGACAGGCAAGACCGCGGCTTTCGGGTTGCCTATTATTGAAATGCTTGATGACGGGCAAGCGCATTTACAGGCCCTGATCCTGGTTCCCACCCGGGAATTGGCCGTTCAGGTCTCCGATGAACTTAATTCATTTAAAGGTTCCAGACCCATTAAGGTGATTCCTGTTTACGGGGGACAGCACATTACCGAGCAGATTCGTCATCTTAAAAAGGGCGTGCAGGTGGTGGTGGGCACACCGGGGCGTATTCTGGATCATCTGCGGCGCAAAACCCTGAATTTAAAGAACCTCTCTTTTTTAATTTTGGACGAAGCGGATGAAATGCTCAACATGGGCTTTTTTGAGGATGTGGAGCAGATTATGGCTGCCTGCAACGAGGACAAACGGGTGGCGCTCTTTTCCGCCACCATGCCGGAACGTATCGAAACTCTGGCGGCCAAGTATATGCGCCAGGTTAAGCGCATCACCATTAAAAAAACGCAATTGACTTCGGAACTGACCGAGCAAATTTACTTTGAAGTCAAGGAAGCGGATAAATTTGAAGCGTTGTGCCGGATCATTGATATGGAAGAGGAATTTTACGGCCTCATTTTCTGCCGGACCAAGGTGGATGTGGACCATTATGCCGCCCGGTTAAGTGAACGGGGTTATGCGGCCGAAGCCATCCACGGAGATGTGACCCAAAAACAGCGGGAACACGTCCTGAAAAAATTCCGGGACCGGAAAGTCAATATGCTGGTGGCCACTGATGTGGCCGCGCGCGGGCTGGACATTCGGGAGCTGACCCATGTCATTAACCTTTCCTTGCCCCGCGAAGCGGAGAGTTACATCCACCGCATCGGACGTACCGGCCGGGCAGGAAAACGCGGGGTGGCCGTGACCTTCATCACCCCTTCCGAATTTCGCAAGCTGGCCCATCTGCAGCGTCAGGCCAAAACCACCATTAAACGCCAGACCGTCCCCGAAATCAGCGAGATTATTAGATTGAAACGCAAACGCCTGCTGCAGGACATCGGCATCCAGCTTCAGGAAGGCGGATTGCAGCCTTTTGAAGCCATGGCCGAGGCCTTGGCCGCCAAACACGATGCCAGGGAAGTGATTCAAACCCTTCTGAAGATGATGGTCCGGGAAAAGTTGGATGAAAGCCGGTATGCCGCCGTGGAACAGGTTTCCCCTGACCGGACCGGTAAAACCCGTCTTTTTGTCGGCTTGGGTAAACGGTCCGGGTACCATGTTAAAAAACTGGTGGCTTTCCTTAAAAATAAAACCGGTCTGCATGACCAGGATATAGAGGATGTGGTTTGCCGGGATGATTTTTCCTTTGTGGTGGTCCCTTTTCAGGCGGCCGAGACTATTGTCAAACAATTTAAAAACCGTGCCAAAGGCCGCAAGCCCTTGATTGTCAAGGCCGCAGGTGATGGTCTGGCCACGAAAAAAAAACTGTCCGGGTTTTCCAAGAAGAAAAAAGCCAAATCCTGATAACCACCTTCCTTTGAATTCCGGAGACACAAGCGAGAGACCATTGGGACCGCTGGATTTTAAGAAGAAGTTGGAAACTATGCCGGGAAGGAAGCTGACGACGAAGAAGCCGGGGCCTGAAAAATAATCCAGTATTATGTCTGCCCAAAATCCACCATCAAATTCCGAATCGGCTTTTAGGCACAAAGGTATTTATG
>CAYVTN010000124.1:0-6800 GCA_964454395.1 uncultured bacterium
CTAGTCAAAGAGCGTAAAAAGCTAATCATTGAAGAAAATAAGGTTCATGAAACAGATACGGGTTCGCCGGAAGTTCAGATCGCCATGTTATCGGAACGCATCAATGAGTTGACAGATCATTTCAAAGTTCACTCCAAAGATCACCATTCCCGTACTGGCTTACTAATGCTGGTTAGTAAACGCCGTCGTCTTCTTGATTACCTCAAGAAGCATCATGCAAACCGCTACAAAGCAATCATTGCCAAGCTCAATCTTCGCAAATAAGCATCAGCTTAAATCGATGAAGACCAATTTTTCCTGCGTAAGCTAAGGAGGCACTATCTTGGAAGGGACAACATCAGTCAGTCGCGAGTTGGCTGGAAGAACATTAACCATTACCACCGGACATGTTGCTAAACAGGCCCATGGGGCGGTGACCATTCAATACGGAGGCACGGTCATTCTGGCAACCGCGGTATGTGCTGATGAAGTCAAAGAGGGCACGGATTTTTTGCCCTTGACCGTGGAATACCGCGAACGCACCTATGCTGCGGGGAAAATCCCAGGCGGCTTTTTTAAAAGGGGCGGCCGGCCGGGCGAAAAGGAGATATTAACCGCCCGCCTGATTGACCGCGCCATCAGGCCGCAGGTTCCCAAAGGCATGCACAATGAATTGCAGGTTTATACCCTGGTTATTTCCTCGGACCTGGAGAATAACTCCGATATCCCCGCTTTGATCGGCGCTTCGGCGGCCATGGGCATTTCCGATATTCCGTATCAAAATCTGTTGGGCGCCGTGCGGATTGGAAGGGTGGATGGTGAATTTATCATTAATCCCACCTTCGCGCAGGTGACTCAGGCCGATCTGGATATTGTCGTTGCGGGCAGCAAGGATAACATTGTCATGGTCGAAGGCGAAGCCGAACAGGTGCCGGAAAACGTGATGCTGGAAGCCTTCAAGCTGGCTCAGCAATATATCAAAGACGTGGTGGAAATGCAGGAAGAATTGGTGGCCAAAGTGGGCAAGCCCAAAAGGGCCATCGAGATTAAAACCGTTGATGAAGCCTTGGTGGAAAAAGTCAAAGCCCTGGCAGGTGCCTCTATTACCGATGCGGTCCGCACCGTGGACAAGCAGGCAAGAGCCAATGCCGTGGCGGAAGCCAAGAAACAAGCCTTGGCGCAACTGGCCGAAGAGACCGGCGATGCGGAGGCTTTTGCCGCCGTCGAAGCCGATGCCAAAAAAATTCTCGATGATATGGAAGTTCAAACCGTGCGCGAGGATATTGCCCTGCGCCATATCCGGCCGGACGGCAGGGGATTAAAAGACATCCGCGCCCTCTCGTCGGAAGTCAGCGTTCTACCTCGTCCGCACGGTTCGGCCCTGTTTACCCGCGGACAGACCCAGGCCTTGGTGGTGACCACCCTGGGCACAGCCGGTGATGAACAGTTGATGGAAGAATTGGAGCGTGAATACAAGAAAAATTTTATGCTTTATTATAATTTTCCTTCCTTTTCCGTCGGAGAGGCCCGGCCGGTACGCGGACCGGGACGCAGGGAAATCGGCCACGGCATGCTGGCCGAGCGGGCTTTGGCGCCCATGATTCCGGAGAAGGACAAATTCAATTACACCATTCAAGTGACTTCCGATATTTTGGAATCCAATGGTTCCTCCTCCATGGCTACGGTTTGCGGGGCTTCCTTGTCCTTAATGGACGCCGGCGTGCCCCTTAGCCAGCATGTAGCAGGTATTGCCATGGGCTTGATCAAGCATGAGGACACCTACACTGTGCTCACCGATATCCAAGGCCTGGAGGATCACTTTGGGGATATGGATTTCAAAGTGGCCGGCACCAAGGATGGGATCAATGCCATTCAGATGGACATCAAGATTACCGGCCTGAGCCACGACATCATGCACCAAGCCCTGGAACAAGCCCGGGACGCGCGCCTGCATATCCTGGAGTCCATGAATGCCACCATTTCCCAGCCCAGCTCCCAGATTTCCCAATATGCGCCGCGGATCGAATCCATTCAGATCGATCCTGAATTTATCAGGGACATTATTGGACCCGGCGGTAAAATGATCAAGCAGATCACGGAAGAAACCGGTACCAAAATAGATATCGAAGATTCAGGGAAGGTCAATGTGGCGGCCAAGGATCCGGCAGCCATGCAAAAAGCCATGGATTGGATCAGAAAACTGGCGCCCAAAGTGGAAATTGGCCAGATCTACCAAGGCACAGTTAGAAAGATCATGGATTTCGGGGCCTTTGTGGAAATTGTTCCCGGCAAAGACGGCTTGGTGCATATCTCGCAACTGGCTGATTACCGGGTCAAGAACGTCACCGATATTCTCAAAGAAGGCCAGGAAATTCCTGTTAAAGTAATTGATATCGAAGGCAATGGCCGGGTAAAACTTTCCTACAAGGATGCCCTGAAGGAATCGGGCGAACAGGAATAAAGCTTCCAGATATTATCAGATTTATTATGGGGCCGTATTGTTATAGGTTGTCCAGTGTGTAGGGGCACGGCATCCCGGCATTCGCGGGACAGGCGCCGTGCCCCTGCGATTTTATAGATCTTGCTGACATATCTATACCGGCATAGTCGGAAAAAAGGCGCTGTTAATTGCAGGGGCGTATTGAATACGCCCCTTTTTTTATAGACGAATCAGATCCTCAAACATTAAACAAAAATTCCACCACATCGCCGTCGTGCATCACATAATCCTTGCCCTCTTGCCGCAGCGCCCCTTTTTCACGGGCTTCCTTCCAGCCCCCCAGTTTGACGAACTCCTCATAACTGACGATGTTGGCTCTGATAAACCCGCGCTCAAAATCGCTGTGAATCACGCCGGCCGCCTGTGGGGCCGTATCGCCGGCATGAATAGTCCAGGCCCGGGTTTCTTTCTCGCCCGTGGTGAGATAGGTTTGCAGGCCAAGCAGGCTGAAGCATTTTTTAGCCACCACGTCCAACCCGGACTCCGAAATGCCCAAGGCCTTTAAAAATTCCGCTTTTTCATCGGAAGCCAGCTTGGACAATTCTTCCTCCACCTTGCCGCAGATGACCGCGAATTCATCCCGGTGGGCTTGGGCATAGGCTTGCACCTGGTCAGCCAGGGGATTGGGCTGGCCGATCTGGGCTTCGGCGATGTTGGCCAAATAAATAACTTTTTTATGGGAAAGAAAATTCATGGATTTAAGCAACGCCTGCTCATGACCGGTTAAGGGCAGGGATCGAACGGCCTGATTTTGAGCCAGGGCGTCTTTGATTTTGATCAAAAGTTCAAAACGGTCCAGGCTGTCCTGGTCCTTGCTTCGTTTGACTTGTTTTTCCATGGTGCCGGCCATCTTTTCCGCCATTTCCAAATCGGCAATAATCAATTCGGTGTTGATGACCTCTATGTCCTCCTGGGGATTGATCCGTCCGCCGACATGGGTGATGTTGTCGTCTTCGAAGCAGCGCACCACATGGGCAATAGCGGAAACTTCGCGGATATGGGATAAAAATTTATTACCCAGGCCTTCACCCTGGCTGGCGCCCTTGACCAATCCGGCAATATCGGTAAAGGTGATGGTGGCGGGGATGGTTTTTTTACTGCGGCTCATTTGGGACAATACATCCAAGCGGGGATCGGGTATGGAGACAATGCCCGTATTGGGCTCAATGGTGCAAAAGGGATAATTTTGCGCTTCCGCCTGAGCAGTGGTGATGGCGTTAAATAGCGTGGATTTGCCCACATTGGGCAAGCCCACGATACCGATGGATAAGGACATGATTTTACTCCTTTGAAAACAATGAAATCATTGAAACAGGCCATAACAGCCAAAGGATTCTATAATAAAATGATTCAAAAGAAAACCAAAGAATAGGGGCGTCGTCCAGGGAATCCAAACGGTGTATTGACAGCAATCATTAGAGTATTATAATATGTCACTGGCGTATGGCAGAATAATTTAATAAAATTAACGGTTTTTCTGATCGCATCGGCAATTTTATAATCAGTTCTTGGTGTGAAAGGACTATTTTTGTTGAAAAACCGCCAGGGGCATTGTACCCATCAAGCGGCATTGAAAAAATGCATTGCATAAGGACAATTGATACCCGTGCCGGGCCCAAGTGAATTGCCCCTGCTTGTACAAATGAAGTTCTGCCTGTATACTTATATAATAATTAAGTAAGGAGGCACTGGAAGTGTTTCGTCATCTGCGGGCATTTGTAAGCGACGATGATCACCGGTTTTTAAAAACCTTGATCGGACTGGCCATGTTGAATGCACTGATCATTTTTTGGTTAGGTTTGCACATGGCCGGAAATCCCGCTTACATCCCTCTCAATCTTACAGTGGGACCTTTGGTTTCCGACGCCATTCAAACGGTAGCCGGCAAGCCGCACACCCCGCCGCCGGTAAGAGGGCGGGCCAAGACCAGGACCTTGCCCCGGACCGCGCCACTGCCGGTGGCGATGCCGGTTTCCAAACCTCAGGCCACCATTCCTGATCCCCCGGGGGGAGGCATATTAAAACGTATCGTATTTGCTTCCAATCGTGATTCGCGGTTTTACCAGATTTACATGATTGACAGCAATGGCGGGCACCTGGAAAGGCTGACCCATAGCCATGCCTTTGACCGTGATCCCCATGTGGCTTACAACGGCCGGTGGCTGGTATTTTCATCCAACCGGCAGGGAAGTTATCAAATCTTTAAAATGAATCTTAAAGACCGGTCGGTGACTCAATTAACCTATGGGGAAGAGGACAAGACCAATCCCATCTGGAGCCCGGATAACAGTAAAATTCTCTATACCGTGCATCGCGGGTATTCCTCCTACCTGATGATGATGAATGGAGAGGGAGGGCAGCAGCAAGTGATTACCCAGCCCGGCGGTCATCACTATGGATATGGGTTTTCCAGGGATTGTTCCAAGGTATCCTATGAAGCCATCAACCGCGATCATCATGAAATATTTATTTATGACCTGGAAAAAAAGTGCAGTTACCCCATCGTGGATTATAAGGGGCTGGCGGATGTGGGCGATCCGGTATTTTCTCCCAAAGAAGATCAGTTGGTATTTACTTCTGACACCCTTAACCTTCATTCCCGTCAGATCTATCTCTACAACGAAGCATCCCGGACCTACAATCGTATCACCAAAGACAAGCAGGATAAGGATGACCCGGTTTTTTCCCCTGACGGTAAAATGATCGCCTACATTGCCAAATGGAACAATGCCTGGAATATTTTTGTCATGAACGCCGACGGCAGTCATGTGCGCAATATCACGCAAAGCCGTTATGACCATGTGGTGCCCAGCTGGCGCTGACCGCTCTGATCCCAAAGGGCCGGAAGGATCAGCAATGGGGGCGCGAATAAATTCTTACCTCAAGTAAATCCGCCTATTCTTAAACTGACAAAGCCGGAATAAATAATGTCTCGTGAAAAGGCCGTGTTGCATAGCCTCCCCTCGGCGTGTGCTGTCTGATGGCCATAGGGGCACGGCGCTTGGCATTGCAGTCATAATAGTTTTCTGTAGGGGCGTATTGCATACGCCCCTACAACTAAAATTTATCCACGGCCGATATGAAAAAAAATCTTCCTGTCTTCCGCACGCGCCTGAGCGGCTCCCCGTTAGACTGTTTGCGATTAACAAAATTAAGTTAGTTGTCATCAATTGAAACGTTGACAGAAACTGACTATAATATTATAATATATAATAATATAATATTAAGGAGGCGTTGGAAATGTTCCATAACCTGTGGGCATTTGTAGGCAATGATGACCATCGCTTTTTAAAAACCTTAATTGGGTTGGCCATGGTGAATGTGCTGATCATCTTTTGGGTGGGCATGCATATCAGCGGCAATCCCGCTTATATTCCCCTTAACCTGACCGTGGGACCCGTCGTTTCAAAAACGATTCAAACCATGGCCGCAGATCCGGTGATGCCGCCGGTGGCGCGCCGTTTAGCCAAGACCATCCCACCACCGGCTCCGGTGGTGGCTTCCAAGGCGCCCGTTACTGTTCCCGACCCGCCTGGCGGGGGTATTCTTAAACGGATTGTTTTTGCCTCCAACCGCGATTCGCGATTTTATCAACTGTACATGATCGACAGCAATGGCGGGCATCTGGAGCGCCTGACCCATAGCGAAGCCTTTGACCGCGATCCCCATGTCGCCTACAATGGCCGGTGGCTGGCGTTTTCATCCAACCGGCAGGGAAGTTATCAAATCTTTAAAATGGATCTTAAAGACCGGTCAATTACCCAACTGACCTACGGGGCGGAGGACAAAACCAATCCCATCTGGAGTCCGGATAACCACAAAATTCTTTACACCGTTCATCGCGGCTCCACTTCATATCTCATGATGATGAACGGCGACGGCAAGGATCAGCAATTGATTACCCATCCCGGCGGCCATCACTATGGCTATGGTTTTTCCATGGATTGTTCCAAAATATCCTATGAAGCCATCAACCGCGACCGGCATGAAATCTTCTTTTATGATCTGGAACAAAAACGCAGTTATCCGGTAGTGGATTATGACGGACTCATTGATGTGGGGGATCCTGTCTTTTCCCCCAAGCAGAACTTGATGGTATTCACCTCTGATTCCCTGAACCATCACTGCCGGCAGCTCTATCTGTACAATGAAGCCTCGCAGACCTATTACCGTATTACCAAGGATAAAAAGGATAAGGATGATCCGGTTTTTTCCCCTGATGGCAAGATGATCGCCTACATTGCCAAATGGAAAAATGCCTGGAACATTTTTGTCATGAACGCCGACGGCAGTCATGTGCGCAATATCACGCAAAGCCGTT
>CAYVTN010000124.1:6900-8074 GCA_964454395.1 uncultured bacterium
ATGACCATGTGGTCCCCAGCTGGCGTTGAGCGATCAGGAGAAAGATGGGTATACCTTCAGGTAAGTTAAGAAAATATTTTTGGCGTCCGATAATAAGAAGGGAAACACGCTGCCAGAGCATTGGGGAAAGTGTATTTTCAGGAGGCTGTCATGAACAAAGTCAAGGGCAGTGGGAATGGTATTTTAAAAAAAGTGCTTGAAGATCATTCCATTGACATTGCCAAAGATTTTTTGCCCAGGCTTACGCCTGAATCACGAATAGGCTTCAACAAAGTAGCGGTCTCGTGGGTGGAGGTACCTTCGGAAAAGAAAGGCTCGCCTATCTATGAAGCCGCTCAGTTGCTCTTTCCCGGGCCGGAAGATAAAGGTATTGCCCAATTGGGTCTGCTGATGGCCAAGAGAACCCCCATTTTCTATCAAATCTTTCTATCCATCCCCACCAAGGAATTCGTGTTTAAAAAACTATCTCTTTTGTGGCGCGCTCTTTTCGACACAGGCACAGTGGAAGTGCTTTATGAAGGAGGAAAGGAAGCCACGGTTGTTATTAGAGATTACCCTTTGTTTCCGGCCTATATGCAAAGTTACATGTACGGCTGGCTGGAGGGCTTTTTTGGCATTATCAAAATGAAGGTCACCTCTGTCAAAGGTGACTTTAGTGATCCTCAGGCTTGGAAGTGGACAATGGCTTGGTCATGAAATCGTTTTACGAGTTTTAGTTCATGGTCTTCACCGACATTTTTAGCAAGGTGTTCCTCTTTGGGCGCTAAGGCTTGGAGAATTAAAAACGAAGTAAACAAGATAAATACTCAACTTTAGCAAATTTTCTTTTTGGGCCCTCCCATCGGGCTAAGGTGGTGGTTGTGTCCCGAGGGGTAAGCTTTTCCAAGTGGGCCACCCTTGATTTCAAGGCTTTTGTGGCAGGCGTCCGAGGAGATGGGCCCGGGTTTATCCCGCGCATGCCGGGATTTATTGCACTAACCTGCATTTGGGCCCGAAAAAGCAAATTTGCCAAAGTTGAAATAAATAATCAAAAACCCTTCCTGGTTTCCGATAATAATAAGAGAAAATTGGATAAATCCGCTTTGTCTACGGATAGAGGTTGAAGTCTTTGATGTTGTGAAAAAAAGATTTTCATCCGCAGTCCCAATCGGAATAGATTTTATATAAAAGGGAC
>CAYVTN010000125.1:0-7960 GCA_964454395.1 uncultured bacterium
CGCCGCTGAACGAGACGGCCTTCGGCGAACACGAGGACCTCCACGTGACGGTGGTGCCGAAGGGCACATGCATCTTCAGGCCGTAGGCGCCTTCCCGTGTTCCAATTTTGGGAATAAAATGGGGCTTTTCAATATTGATCAAATCCGTAGGATTCCAGAGATAACAGCGGCCCCACTGCAGCACTTGCTTTCCCGTGCGGAAATAAATGGCGCGCGAGAAATTAAAATCAAAAAACAATTCCTGCAAGGCCACCTGGGTGATCTGGTTCTGGGACAAATAAACCGCTTCCAGATCGGCGAATACCTTGGCATCCTGGGGCAGGCGGGCATCCAAAAAAACGTCGCTCACCGTATAGGTGTAGAGCGCATTGGCGGCCTGGGTATTGCTGATCTGATTAACCCCGGCGCTGGTGATCTGGCCGGAAAATCCGATGGTCTTGGCTTCCGGCGTAGGAATCAACACCGGCAGGTTCGATGACCCTGCCGCAGTGGTGGTTGTGCCCGCGCTTTCGGTAAACAATTCCGCTTCCAGCGTCTGGTGGTCATCGGCCAAAACAGCGGTGGCCAGGGCCAACACCCAGACGCCGGCCAGACAGCCTGTGAGCCAGAAGGAGGGCTTTTTCATTTGCTCAGGTTCTCCAGATAAGCCTTGGTGAAAAGCGAATCGCTCAACTTATGGGTGGAAATGTTGGCAATCTCCACCACGCTCTTGTTGCCTTTTTCAAATTCATCGAGAAACAGCATCTTGACCGCCACGTACCGGCCGTCCACGATGGTGTACTTGAGGTAGTACGCCGTCTGCATGAGCGTGCCGGAAAGCGCATAGGATTCTTCCTTGAGCATTAAATGATTATCCCTGCGCACCCAGTATATCTTCTTCGGGTAATCTACATCATCCACCTTGGCTTTGACCTCGAATTTATACACCGGAATCTGCCCCAGCATTTCCTCCGTATAGAGCTCCTTGCCCGAGGCGTCCGTAACGGGCGCATACAACTCCGTCAATTTGCGGTCTTCGAAATCCTCGCCGTGCGCATTGGTGCCGCCGATGCTCTCGTCGCGGTTGATGTGCTGAAAGGTGCGGGTATTGCGCCGGTACATCCAGAAATTATCGGCCACGCGCAAATAACCGTTGCCCTTGTCCGTTTCCGGCGCGGTCATGACAATCAGAAAGGATTTGTCCGAGTCGCGGCGGTAATACTTCATGCCGATGATTTTGGTGCCTTGATCGGCTTTTTGCTGGGTCACCACCACCGTGGCCGAAGCATCTGTTTTCAGTTCATAAATCTCATCCATGGTTTTTAAAATCCTGGTCACCTTGCCGGTTTCGGCGGCGGCCATGCCGGTCGCCATAAAAACCAGCGCCAATATGATTCCTATTTTTTGCTTCACGACAATTCCCCTTTTTTAACTTTAAAGTAAACCGGCAAAACCGGAATAAAAAATGCATCTCACGCAAAGCCCGCATACCCGTCCCGGGCACAGGCAGCCGCAAGGAAAGAAAAAGCCAATGAGTCATTGAAGGTTTTAATTCCAAACGATTTCATCTTTCCTTTGCGGCTTTGCGTGAGAAAAATCTTTTTATGGGTTTTCTTAAAAATCATCTATGCAAAAAGCGTATACCTTGCTGACACAGTATCCCATTGCTCACTCCGTATGCCGCAGGGCTGCACCGGGCGGGAGCTTGGCTGCCCGGCGGGCCGGAAAATAGGCGGTGACGCCGGCCAGCACCAGGATCAGCAGCATATTGCCGATGACGCCGCCCCAGGTGGGAATGAAATACAGATGGTTGCTGACCAAAAACATTCCCAAGGGGTTGTCCTCCATATTCATGGGCAAATGGGAAAGCACGCCCATGGTGATCAAGGCCAGCAGCACGCCGGCCATCGCCGCAAACAAAGCCAGGAACAGTGTTTCCAGCACAAACATATTGCGCACATCCCGGCGCTGCATGCCAATGGCGCGCACCGTGCCGATTTCACGTGTGCGCTCGCGGATGGCCATGCGCAGGGTGTTGATGACTCCGATCAGGATGATAAAAAAGAGGACCATCACGGCCGCCAGGGTGATTAAATTCAGCACGCCTTGCATTTTCAAAACCTGTTCGGCGGTTTCATACATGGTGCGCACGTCAATGGTGGTAGCATGCCATTTTTTCTTCCCCATTTCCCGCATTTTTGTCTCCAGATCATTGGTGGTATAGGTGCGGGGTAATAAAATCCAGGTCGGTGAAAGCATGGCATAAGCCGGATGATCCTTGCCCGGCACCATCAGGTGATCCGAAGGCGCAACCGCACGGGGCCAGTGGCTGTAGAAGGCTTCATAGAAGCGTTCGTCCTGCAGGAGCACGGTTTGCGGCCCCCAGGACTTGCCGGGATTAAAAAGGCCGCCCACATGCACGACCAATTCTCCGGTCGGAGCGCCCCATTTATCAGTGTAGCGTACCGTAAAGGCGCTTCCCTTCCGCACGCCCAATTTGCGGGCCAGGGGCTGCGCCACCAAGGCGGTTTTATCCAGACGCGTTTGTTCCAGGCGGCCGACCGTAATATCCACCTGCGTTTCCAATTCCCGCGCGGTCACGGAATCGCTGTTGAATCCCATGATTGCCACCGGGTGGCTGCGGCCATTGTTTTCGGCCCGGCCGGGGATGACCGCCAGGCTTGGTTGCAGCCGGGCGTGGATGGCATCCGCCAGGGGGCGCGCGTTTTTGGCAGGGTCCTTGATCACCAGGTTGATGTTGCCCGTGGAATGGCTGTCATAACCCAGGATGGCTTTGACATCGCGCTTGTTCCCAAAGGTGACCGGACCCATGAAAATGTTGGAAACCTTCATGGTGCCCACCACCGTGACGCGGGCAGCCTGATCCTGGCCGTAAACATTGCGCAGCCGCAGGCGCAGTTTGTCGTGCAGTTTAACATTAAGGTAGCGCGCTTTGTCCACGGTGAGAATCACCGGATTTTCGTAGCGGGTATCGTTCAAATCCTGCCACTTGCCTTGCACCAGATGAAAGGATTCATCCAGTTCTTTCCAGGCTTTGGCGTCTTTTTTGGGGGACGTGTCCACCCCGATGTAGATAATATTGTCCGCCCGGCCGTTGCCGATGGCGCGCACCATATTGCCGATGGCTTCTTCGTCTTCCAGGACAATGTCTTTGTAATCCGTGTGGATAAAGTCCATCAACTGCTTATCGCGAAACACGGGCGTCATCATTTTACCCCGTTCATTAAACGCCACGGTCACGTGTCCGGTGACCCACCGCAAGATTTTATTCAACATAATATCGGACAATCCATTGGAAAAAGCATTGGCCAGCACCAGCAGCATCACGCCGATGGCCATGGCCGACCCCAGCAGCGCGCTGCGGCGTTTCTGGCGGAAAAGATTACGCAGACTTATACGAAGCAACCACATGGGAATAAAATCCTTTCTTTGATGCAGGTCGGCAACCCAGCGGTGCTGCCGGGGTCAACCATTTAATCGCGGGCAATGGCATCCAACGGTTTGATTTGCCCGGCCACCCGCATGGGGTAGAGCGCGGCCGTGACCGTCACCAGACCCAGTTCCAGTACAGTCATTACCAAATCGGTCCATTTGAACATGGGGTGAAAGGTGTTCCCGCCATAAAGCAATTGCACAAAATCATTGGCCGAGGTGATATGCAGCATGGGAATGACATTGACGATAATGATGCCCAGCACCAAGCCGGCGCCGCCGAACACCAGGGCCAGCATGCCCGTCTCACCAAAAAACATGGCGCGGATAAATTGTTTGCGCGCCCCGATCGCCCGCATCATGCCGATTTCAGATGTCCTCTCCATGGCGGACATGGTAAGGGTGTTCACGATAATGATAATCGCCACCACGAACAGGAAAGTAACAAAAAGCACCAAGGCGCCTTTGATCAGGGTGGTCATGCTTCCAATGGGACCGGCGGCTTTTTTCCACGGAATGGCCCGCGCATTGACCTTGGCTTGCATCAAGGCCTGATTCAATTTGAGCAGCGCCGACGCGGGCGCGACACCGCTTTTAAAGCGGACAAAGATCAGGTTATAAAGGCCGTTCTCAATGTTTTCCGCGGTCGGCGGTTTGACCGGCGCTGACTGAACTTTGGGAAGCGTCACCGTATGGCGCGTGTTGCTCACCACCAGATTGCCGGAGCCAAAGAGCGCATCGAGATTGGCATTATCAAGGCCCAATATTTTTTGATTTTCCTTGGCCACCGGCGCCTGTTGGGACGAAGCCGTGAAATAACCCAGGCAAGCCCGGTAGGATTCAATATCCGTGATGGCAAAATGGCCGAAAATGGTGTCCAGCGCCCGGTATTTGATGATCCCCTTGACCGGAAAGCGGATATCAGTGGCGCTATTGTCTATATCCATTCCCAAAACCACTATATTGTCCATGGTCTGCAAGTCAGCCTTATTTTCTTTGGCTGCTTTGGAGAGATGGGCAGCCACCACTTTCCCGCCTTGCGGCACAACCCAGCGGTTGATGTAGGTGTAAATGTGTTCGGCCCGAAGATGATTGGTCAGCAGGATGCCTCGCTCCCCGGGCTTCAGAAGCCGGCCTTCCGTGACCGTGATATTATGGGGAAACATTTTTTGATAGGCGCCGAAGTCCGTGCCGATCATATAAATCGGCGCCGGCGAAGAATCAGGATCATCGGACAGCACCATGCCCATATTTTTCCCTACCGGCAGAAAACGGGCGACATAGGGCTGGGCTGCCAACACCGGCTTGATCTCGGCATAATTGGGAACGGCTTCAATGGCCGCGCCCATCATATTGAGCAGGATATTGTCCGACTTTTGTTTGTCCGCCACAACCACGGCATCACCCAGGAAGCCGTTGACAATGTTCTGTTCAATGCCATGGTCCATCCCGGAAATAACGCCATTGCCCACGGTCATGAGCAGTGCGCCCAGGAACAGAATAAACCCGATGATCAGGCTTTTGCCTTTATGCCGTCCGAGATTGCGCCAGGCAATGATTAAGGAAAGGGGGATTCGCATTAGACCCACACTCCGGTTAGTTTGCCGCGATGAGGCCGTCACGCAATTTGGTTACACGGGCGGCGTACTTTAATATATTGGGATCGTGGGTCGAGAAAATAAAGGTGGTTTTCTCGACCCGGTTCATTTCCCGCATGAGTTCCAGAATTTGCTCGCCCGTGACGGAATCCAGGTTGGCCGTGGGCTCGTCGGCCAGGACGATGGACGGCGACGTCACCAGGGCGCGGGCAATGGCCACACGCTGCCGTTGACCTCCGGACAACTCGGCCGGGCGGTGCCGGACATGTTCCTTGAGCCCCACCTCTTCCACCAGTTGTTCGGCGCGCTTGCGAATATCCCGGGCGGAATGCTTTTTCATCAACAGCAACGGAAATTCTATGTTTTCCATGACATCGAGCACGGGGATCAAGTTGAAGGTCTGAAAAATAAATCCAATGGTGTTCAGGCGCAAATCCGTGACCTGTTCGTCCTTCAAGCCCGTGATCTCCCGGCCCGCCACCTTCACGCTGCCCGAGGACAGGGTGTCAATGCAGCCGATAATGTTGAGCAAGGTGGTCTTGCCCGAGCCGGAAGGACCGATGATGCTGGTCATGGCGCCCGTTTCAATGGACAGATTGATCCCGCGCAAAGCCTGGACCGTGGTCCGTCCCAAAGGATAATTTTTCTTCAAATCGTGAATTTCAATAATATTGTCCATGGTCACCCTGCCTGATTGAAATGGTCCTCTTATATCATGCCGCACGGCTTGCGGGAACAGAATTTCGCGCCGGCATGCTTATTTTTCATTCTTTTCCATATACCGTTCAAAGGCCTCCCGGCCTTCGGCTTCCCAAAATTCCCGGAACCGGCTTTCTCGTTTCAGACCCATGTCTTTCAGCGTTCTCAGGTGGTGATGGTGGTGCCAGGCATGTTTGCGGCCATGAAAGTGTCCATGACCAACACCCCCAAATAGCAACCTGCCGAGAATCAACACGCCCACGGCTTGCCAGTACGTGATCATCGGCACTTTAAACAGCAACGTCAAGGTATGATTCCATAATAATTCCACCAACCAGCCCAAGCCGATTGCCAGCAACACGGTGATGGTCAATCCGCCGATGACGGCGCCAAAAATGCGCCACCCCCTGATGTTGCGTCTTTCCCAACCGCCATAGCAACCGCAATAGTTATTCATTGTTCATTCCTCCTTGTCCAACGAGCCCAGCTCGCGTTTCAATTTTTTCAGCGCCCTTGCCTTGTGTGACAGCAAGGTATTGACCGGAATCGCCCAGAGCCGGGACAATTCCCGAAAACCGAGGCCTTCCAGTTCATTGGCCACGATCACGGCCCGCTCCACCGGTTTGAGCTGCTGCAAGGCCTTATATAAATGGGATTCCATGTCATGCCCGTCCATCTGATCCAGGGCGTTGGCCCGATGATCCTGCAGCACGGCATACAATCCCCCCCAAGCCTCCCCGTCCGCCAGGGCCACATTCTTCTTGCGAACCCGGAAAAAGTCAATCACCCGGTTCCGCAAGGCGCGGTACACATACGCGGCCAGGTGTTCCAGCGGCAGGGCGGGATTGGCCAGTTCGGTCAAGCGCACCAGCACGTCCTGCACAAAGTCCTCGGCATCCATTTCCGCCACAGTGCCCACCAGACCACGCACATAATTCACCAGCTTGCGGTATTCCTGCCGGATCCATTCGTTTTGTTTTTCTTCCGTCGCCATTTTCCCGCCTTCACTCTCATAACGAACAACCGGCTGATTTATTGCACTTTTGATCATAATTAGTTCTTGTTGCGGAAAGACCAAATTTATCGACTAAACCGGCCAAGCCGGAATAAAAACTTAGAGCGTGTGCAGGAAACAGTCGCGACTGTTTCCTGCAAATTATCTACCCCGACCGGGTGGAGATATTGTTACGATAGGGACGCCATCAGATGCGAAAAATTGTGAGAAAAATTTCCAAAAGTAAAGAAGCGTTAGACGCACTACACTAGGTCCTGCCAAGCCTGTTTAAGTGGGTCACCGGGTTTTTAAATTGCGGTTACTGAGCTTGCCGAAGCAACCGGCAGCCTACTTCCGTACCCTATGGTTTTTCACCACAGGTGCGGCATCAAACGCCAGCAGACTTCCCGGCCATAGGCTTTGTAGCCCGGCAGTTCTTCCTGCAGATAGGCGTCTTCCCTGGCGGTCCTTATCCACAAAACGGCCACAAACAGCGTTGCCGGTATCAGGCCCCACAAAGAACCCAGCACCAGGGGTATCATCAGGTTGGTGACCATGGACCCGGCGTAGCCGGGATGGCGCACCCATTGGTAGGGGCCGCTGCTGGCCACCTCATGATGCCGGTCGTTTTGTATCCTGACCATGCTGGAAAAAAAGTTATTGCTGCGCATCGCCCACAGAGTCAATGCCAGGCCGGCAAGCAATAATCCATAAGCGCCGATATACAGGCCCGGGGACAATACCGGGGACAAGCGGACAAAGCCACCATCCCAGGCGGAAACGGCAAAGGTCAGTCCGGTCATCACCTGGAATAGCCGCACCAGCACCCGGTCCCAGCGCGGGACATTGGGTCCCGGTTGGCTTCTTTCCTTCATCAGATCCTTTTGGTTTCTGAAAAGCAGTTTCATCGCCAGGCCAAAACCCAGCCATACGGCCAGGAAAACCCGGGCCTGTATATAATGAAATTTAAAATATACCAAATAACACAGGTAGATTAACCCTAAGATGAGTAGCATGCGCAAACCTTGTTTAGAAGTCATGAATAACCTCCCCCCCTTCGGCCCTTTCCCAAAGGCACAAACTTGGTTTATGCCTTCCCTTTGGAGATACTTTTTTTTCCCGAGGGGTCTTAATGATATGATTATAAGTTTACTCCACTTTAGCAAATTTGCTAAAGTGGAGTAAGTTTATACAACAAATCAAAGGTCAAAGCCATGAACATTTCAGACCTGCTGAA
>CAYVTN010000126.1:0-7954 GCA_964454395.1 uncultured bacterium
CTCTCAGCCGGCCGGTCCGTGCTTTTATCCTGGGGCGGGTCAATGTTTGAATATTTAATGCCCATGCTGGTCATGCCGGTGTATGAGAATTCGCTGTTGGATCAAACCTGCCGGGCCACCGTGGCCAGCCAAATTGAATACGGCGAGAAGCGCAAGGTGTTTTGGGGCATTTCCGAATCCGGCTATAATACCACGGATACCAACCATTATTATCAATACCGGGCTTTTGGCGTGCCGGGACTGGGATATAAGCGGGGACTCTCGGAAGATTTGGTTATTGCGCCCTATGCTTCAGCGCTGGCGCTGATGGTGAACCCCCAGGCTGCTGTCAGGAATTTGCAGGCCATGGCCCGCGCCAACATTTTAGGTCCCTACGGCATGTATGAAGCCGTTGACTATACGCCGGCCCGGTTGCTGCGCGGACAACATTTTGCGATTGTGAGTTCCTATATGGCCCATCATCAGGGCATGATCTTGTTATCATTGGCGCATTGCCTGCTCGACCGGCCCATGCAAAAACGCTTTCTGGCGGAACCTGAGTTTCAAGCGGCTTCCTTGCTGTTGCAGGAGCGGGTGCCCAAAGTATCTCCGGCTTTTCCACATGCTTTTGAAACCATGGAACGCAATTGGCAAGCCCCGGCAGGCCGGGAAGCGCTTATGCGTGTTTTTACCACGCCCCATACCCCCGCGCCGGAAGTGCATTTATTGTCCAATGGACAATATCATGTGATGGTAACGCAAGCCGGCGGCGGGTACAGCCGCTGGAAAGGTTTGGCCCTGACGCGTTGGCGTGAAGATGCAACCTTGGATGACTATGGCCTTTTTTGCTATATTCGGGATGTGGAACGCGATGAGGCTTGGTCTGCGGCCTTTCAGCCGATGAAAAAACCCGGAAAGCATTATGAGGCGATATTTTCCCAGGCCCGCGCGGAATTCCGGCGCCACGATCAGGATCTGGATACGCATACCGAAATTACGGTTTCTCCGGAAGATGATATTGAACTGCGCCGTGTGCGCATTACCAACCGCTCACATGCCGCCCGTACTCTGGAATTGACGTCCTTTGCCGAAGTGGTGCTGGCGCCGCCGGACGCTGAAGCCACGCATCCTGCTTTTAATAATCTGTTTATCCAAACCGAGATTCTTCCCGATCAGAACAGTATTCTGGCCACCCGTCGTCCGCGTTCCGCACAGGAAAAACCGGCGTGGTTATTGCACCTGATGGTGGTGCAAGGTGCCAAAGAAATCGAAACCTCCTTTGAAACTGACCGGAGAAAATTTATCGGACGGGGGCGATCTTCGGCCGAACCTGCAGGACTGGAAAAGGGAAAACTTTCCAACAGTCAGGGCGCGGTGCTGGATCCGATGATAGGTATTCGGTGTAGAATCATCGTGGAGCCTGAAGCCACCGTGAGTGTGAATTTGGTCATGGGCGCTACGGAAAACCGGACCCATGCGCTGGCCTTGATCGAAAAGTATCACGATTGGCGCCTCACGGACCGGGTTTTTGAACTGGCTTTTAGTCATGGACAGGTTGTGCTGCATCAGCTCAATGCCACGGAGGCGGATGCCCAGGTTTTTGGCCGTTTGGCCAGCTCGGTTATTTTTGCCAATCCGGCCCGCAGGGCCCAGCCGGGCGTGATTTTGAGAAACAGGCGCGGCCAATCCGGTTTGTGGAGTTACGGTATTTCCGGAGACTTACCCGTGGTGCTGCTGCGTATTACCGATCCTGCAAGTATTGGACTGGTTCGGCGCATGGTACAGGCGCACGCGTATTGGCGTTTGAAAGGTCTGGCCGCGGACTTGGTCATCTGGAATGAAAATGTCACCGGCTACCGCGAGGTGCTGCATGACAAAATCATGGGTTTGATCTCCACGGGGGTGGAAGCGCATAATATGAACCGGACGGCAGGCATCTTTATCCGGCAGTTGGATCAGATTCCCGTGGAAGACCAGGTACTGGTGCAGACCGTGGCCCGCGTGACCATTACCGACCAGGGCGGCAGCCTGGAGGATCAAATCAGCCGCCGGGTCCAGACCGAAGTGAGTGTGCCGACGTTTGCGCCCTATCGGGCCCAGCGCATGCCCTTGGACAAACCCGTGGATTTGTCCCGCCGGGACCTGGTTTTTTTCAACGGCCTGGGAGGATTTACCCCAGACGGCAAAGAGTACATTGTGACCACGACCGCCAATCAAATGCCCCCCATGCCCTGGTCGAATGTCCTTGCGAATCCGGAATTCGGAACCGTGATGTCGGAAAGCGGTTCCGCGTACACGTTTAGTGAAAACGCCCATGAATTCCGGTTAACCCCCTGGCACAATGACCCGGTCCGTGATTCCGGTGGAGAAGCCTTTTATATTCGCGACGAGGAGAGCGGCAGATTCTGGTCGCCGACACCTTTTCCAGTCCGGGGCGAAAAGCCCTGCGCCTGCCGTCACGGCTTTGGGTACAGTATTTTCGAATACAAGGACTTTGGAATTTCTTCGGAGCTGACCACCTATGTGGCCATGGACGCGCCGGTTAAATTCTGGGTATTAAAACTACGGAATCTATCCGGCCGGTTGCGGCGGCTCACCAGCACAGGTTATGTGGAGTGGGTCCTGGGCGAGCTGCGGACAAAAACATTTATGCATGTTGTGACAGAGGTGGATGCCAAGTGCAATGCGCTCTTTGCCCGTAATCCGTTTAACAGCGAGTTTGCACAGCGGGTGGCGTTTTTCGATGTCAACGATGCCAAACGCAGTTTTACCGGTGACCGCACGGAATTTATCGGACGCAACGGCAGTTTGAAAAATCCTGCGGCCATGGGGAGAGCGAGGTTATCCAACCGGGTGGGCCCGGCCTTGGATCCCTGCGCCGGGGTGCAGATTGCCTTTGAGATGGAGGCGGGCGAGGAAAAAGAGATGGTGTTTATACTGGGCGCGGGCCGTAATACGGATCATGCCCGGACCTTGGTGCAACGTTTCCGGGGAAGCGCGGCGGGCCGCGCAGCTTTGGAAGGGGTGTGGAATTACTGGGGCCGGACCTTAAACGCCGTACACCTGCAAACACCGGATCACAGCCTGGATATTTTAGCGAACGGCTGGCTGCTTTATCAGACGATGGCCTGCCGTCTGTGGGCACGCAGCGGTTATTATCAATCCGGCGGGGCGTTTGGATTTCGCGACCAATTACAGGATACGCTGGCTTTGGTGCACAGCGAACCGCAATTGTTGCGGCGTCAATTGCTGCTGTGTGCGGAGCATCAGTTTGTGGAAGGCGATGTTGTGCATTGGTGGCATCCACCCCAGGAACGCGGTGTGAGGACGCGCTGTTCAGATGATTTCCTATGGTTGCCCTATGCGGTTTGCAGATATGTGGACAAAACCGGGGATACCGGTGTCCTCGATGAAAAAACCGGATTTGTCCAAGGCCGCTTGCTCAATCCTGAAGAAGAATCCTATTATGATCTCATTAACCGCTCCGAAGAAAAGGCTTCGCTGTATGAGCACTGCGTGCGTGCGATTGTGCACGGCTTGCGTTATGGAGAACATGGCCTGCCGCTTATGGGGAGCGGGGATTGGAATGACGGCATGAACCGCGTGGGTGCCCAAGGCAAAGGCGAGAGCGTTTGGCTGGGATTTTTTCTTTACGAGGTATTGACGAAATTCCAGGTCCTCGCCCTGCAACGCAAGGATAGGGACACGGCCATGCGCTGCCAAACCGAGGCCCTCCAGTTGCAGCAACGAATCGCAGCCAACGCCTGGGATGGAGCATGGTGGCTGCGCGCGTTCTATGACAATGGCGGGCCTTTGGGATCTGCCGCGAATTCGGAATGCCGGATAGATTCTTTGCCGCAGAGCTGGTCCGTATTATCCGGTGCGGGAGACAGGCAACGCGGACAGGCCGCCATGGAGGCGGTTGAAAAATATCTCGTGAAACCCGAAGACGGCTTGATCCAGTTGTTTGATCCGGCGTTTGACCAGACCGGGCTTGATCCAGGCTATATCCGCGGGTATGTACCCGGCGTCAGGGAAAACGGCGGGCAATACACTCACGCGGCTGTTTGGGCCGCCATGGCCATGGCGGCTTTGGGACAGGGACAAAAGGCTTGGGACTGGGTGAACCTATTAAATCCCATTTCGCATTCCTATACTCCTGAAACCATGGCCAAATATAAAACCGAGCCCTATGTGATGGCCGGAGATGTGTATGCGCGAGCCCCTTATACCGGGCAGGGCGGATGGACCTGGTATACGGGTTCGGCCGGCTGGATGTATCAGTGTATTTTAGAATCTCTCCTGGGAGTAACATTGAAAATCGACCAACTGGCCTTTGCGCCCAATTGGCCGGACCATTGGGAATCGTTTAAGGTGGACTATCGCTTCCGGGAGACGGTGTATCATATTACCGTTTCAAAAGACGAGCAGGGTAAAGCACAGGTGGTGGTGGACGGGAAAGAACAGGCGGAACCCATTGTGCATCTGATTGACGACCGGCACGAGCATTGGGCTGAGTTTCGATGCCCGGCCAAAGGCGTCAAAAAGCCGGAGCAGAATTCCTGAACCGGATGTGCTTTTCCGCCTGCTTATTCCGGGGATACCGCTTTAGGGAGACACCCTCAAAACGGGCACTGGAGGGGGATGAAAGGTGAGGGGTACCTGAATGCGCTGCACTTCAGTGCGGGATAGGTTATTATACTTTGGTATCATTGCTTATCATTCCGATTTGTGGTGTAATAATGGCGGTAAGTCTGTAAAAAGAATGATTCGGAAGTGTGACGAAATGACCAAAGCCAAGCAACAAATTCATATTTTGGATGACGATGCATCCGTTTGCCGTTCTCTCGCGCTGCTGTTGAGCGGATACGGGTACCACGTAAAAACCTACAGTACTGCGGATGAATATTTCAGTGATGTGCCGAGGGATGCTCCGGGTTGTCTGGTCTTGGACATTCATATGCCGGTATTCAACGGCTGGCACACGATGGAACGCCTTCTGCAATCCGGATCGCAGCGCCCGGTTATTGTGATTACCGCTGATAAAAACGGCGGGCTCAAAGAACGCGCGTTGCAAGCCAAAGCAATCGGTTTTTTGCAAAAACCGTTTACCGGCGAGGAACTGGTTGCTTTGATCCGGTTGGCGTTTGAAACAGTTGGAAAGAAGATGTAGATTTCAAGGGTGCGACAGGAGACCTGCGGTCCTGGTTCGGAAAAGCCTTTTAAGGAGGTGTTGATTATGTTGGGAAAAACAGGGCATGTCATTGTTGCAAATGGTATAGGTTTCATCCTGCTGGTCTTGGGCTGGTACATCAGCATTCTGAACATAAGCTTAACCCGGTTGCAATCCTCGGTACTCTTCACCAAATGGGCTTTGCTGGGGTTGGGGCTGATCCTTGTGGGCGCTTATTTACCCCGGTGGTGGAGTAAAATTGTCAACCGTTTCAACGAGTGAAATAAGAATCCATGACCGGTTTAGGAATGTTTTTATCCGATAGGTGATTTACCATGCCACCGCGATGCGGTTGGCGGTCTCTCGGGTAGCCCGTCAAGCTGCGGCTATGCCGCAACGAGGAGAAAAAATTCAGGCTGACCGGACGACAGGGCATTAACTGTTTTTTCCCAAGGAAATCGCGGCCGTTGGGCAGCTATCCACCGCCAAAACACAATCACAAGATTCACAATCACTTGAATTTCTAACTATCGCGAATTTTTCCTTCACCGGCAGAAGTTTTGGGGAAATAATCCAGGCTTTGTTCTCCCGCATTTCGAAAACCCTCGGGCAAATTTCCACGCAAAGGGCGCAGCCGATGCAAAGATCGGGATCGACTTTTAAATAGGCCATGGTGGTCGCCTGCTTTCCGGAAATAATTATTGCGGCAAACCCGCTGTTATGATTTTTTGATGAGCAGCCTTAAAACTGATCAACTTTTTTGTTTCCTCGTCCCACAAGGCCAGTCGCAGGGATTTAAAACCCGACCTGAATGTGATGGGTTCAAACTGATGAAGCTCGGGCACCTGGTCGTAGCACGCTTTCAAGTTATAACAGGGAATCCTGGGTTTTAAATGATGCAGGTTGTGATAGCCGATGTTTCCGGTCGTCCACCGCAGGATGCCGGGCAGTTTATAAAACGAAGCGCCTTTCACGGCCGCCCTGATTAAATCCCAGTTCTCCTGGTGACTCCAATAAACATCTTCAAACTGGTGCTGGATATAGAAGAGCCACATCCCAACAGGCGCGGCCAGCAACAGGATGGGGAGCTGTACGGCCAGGTAATGCTTAAGGCCCACTGTGGCCGAAGCGCCCCAAATGATCAACGCCAGCACCACGTCGGTAATCGCGATGCTAAAATAGTCCTTCCGGCGGGTGCTTTTTTGGGGGAAACGATACATGACGGCAAATAGGAACGGAGGGGCGACCAGGAAAAGGAAAAAGGGATTTCGAAAAAAACGGTATTTCCATCTGGTCAAAAACCCGGCCGCGCAGTATTCTTGAAAAGTCATGGTCCAAACATCTCCGGTGCCGCGCTTGTCCAGATTGGCGACATTGGCATGATGGTGGCCGTGGTTCCTCTGCCAGTCGAAAAAAGGCGTCAGCGTAATGATACCGCAAAGATGTCCCAAAAAGTAACTGAGGTTTTTTGAACCCCAAAAAGACAGATGCGAACAATCGTGTAAAATGATAAAAATACGGATGTAAAAGGCGGCGGCAGGAATTGCCAGTACCCAAACCAGCCAGATGGGAAATCCTTTTTCCAAAAGTACCAACATCGCAGCCCAAAGGAATAAATAGGGCACCAGCGAGGTGAAAATATAAGTCAGGGAATGGGTCCTATTGGGAAGGGCAAAAGGCTTCAATTTGTCAAACCAATCCGGCCGGTTCACTGGAGATTCTCCCACCTCGGCGCGGCTCTTAATCCCGAAAACAATGAAAAAAACAAACGCCGCAACAAGCTGCTGGTGAATGATTATCCGACATTACGCCTCACGATCATCCGAGGAATTCAGTCACATTAGCTAAATGGTACCAGCCCCAGACGTATCAATCAAGCCGTTTTATTAGCATTAGCAGGGGACGTTGGTGCTTAAGGGCATTACGATTGACAGGGAACTTCATTTTCTATAGAATTTTTCCATGCCACGACAAGCCCGCTTGGACATAGCCGGTGCTCTCCACCATATCATGATCCGAGGGATCAACAAATCTGCTGTTTTTAAAAGTAAGAAAGATAAGCTCCATTTTCGTGAGAAGTTAGGAGAGAATATATTACGGGCCGGCTGCCGGGTTTATGCTTGGGTCATTATGGACAATCATGTGCATATCTTGTTTAAAAGCGGCCGGGAGGGCATCTCTACAGTCATGCGCAAACTCCTGACATGGTATGCACAAGATTATAACAGGCGCCACAACCGCAGCGGATATGGGTTTGAAAATCGATATAAATCAATTCTCTGCGATGAGGAAAAATACCTTCTGTCGCTCGTCCGCTATATTCATCTCAATCCTATCCGGGCCAAAAGTATTTTTGACATGGATCAATTGGATGCTTATCCTTGGAGCGGACACGAGGCCATTATTGGTCGTAAACAATATTCTTGGATGGATACAGAGACGGTTTTGGGCTATTTTGGTAAAAGCCGAAATAAGGCAATCAATGTTTATCGACACTATGTGGTAGATGGAATTAGTCAACCTACAATACAGGAATTTAATGGAGGTGGCTTGATTCGGAGTCATGGCGGATGGTCGGAAGTCATTGCCATGCGAAGGAAAGGTGAGCGGGAAGAAGCGGATGAGAGGATACTGGGGGAAGGGGATTTTGTTCAGGAAATTCTTACAGAGGCGGAAAAACAAGTGGCAGCCCTCTGACCCCCGC
The DNA here is from genome assembly GCA_964454395.1 of uncultured bacterium. Lineage (GTDB taxonomy): Bacteria > Oederibacteriota > JAAXVQ01 > JAAXVQ01 > JAUVAV01 > CAVQBK01. Next base: position 7,857 of record CAYVTN010000126.1, read on the forward strand.
TCGGGTTTCCACCGGCAGAATCATCCCCTTCCGGCGCCCGAGCACGGGTTCAGCAGCTCCACCCCGCGGCCATTCGTCCCGTGGCAACTCTCTTTGTC
>CAYVTN010000127.1:0-7939 GCA_964454395.1 uncultured bacterium
GGACCGGCCCGGCGCCATTCTGCTGCTGGTGGAACTGGGGGCCGTGACCATGGCCTACAACGGCGGCCGGGATATTTACGCTGTGGTTCAGGAGAATACGCGCAGTGATATCAGTGATGTGGCCCTGGTGGAAAACCTGTCCAATACCAGCCGCTTGTCGCGCGGCATTGGCCTGGCGGTGGGTGGGGTGGTACTTTTCCTGTCCTCCTGGTTTTATGATATGACCGGCGCGCCGCTGGCCGTGGAAGAAGACAATCAGAAATACACCCGCAGCGGCGGTCCTGAATTGAAAGCCAAGGTCACCTCGCAAAGCGTGACCCTGGAACTGGCCCAAACGTTTTGATAAGGATATGACCACCATACAAGGAGGGAAATCTGCTTATGCTTAGACAAATGCTGATCAGATCCGGGGCTGGGGTGCTGCTGTCGCTCGCCTGCCTGTGGCCTGCACAAGCGTTGGTTCAGATCAACGGCGTGTCCGTGGCCCCGCGGTTGTTGCTCGACATTTACAGCGCGGTTTTAAAAGGCCGACCCCTTACGGTAATTAATCCCAATATTGTCATGCTCAGCGCGCTGTCGGATGAAGAGGCTGATCGCTGGCAATTTTCCCTGGCCATTCAGGACGGCCCCACACAGGTGGCGCGGATCACCGTTGGAGTGGGCGAGCTCAAAAAGGGACAAAACCGTTACAATGCCACCCAAATGGATATGAACAACAGCCAGCCGCAGTTTAATGAAGCCTATAAGCCCAATCTGAATCTTTCCGGCGGGACTAACATTTTACCCATGGGGCACTATAAAATCGTGCTCACGCCGTTGCCGCCCCAAAGCGGTCCTCCCTACACAGTGGCCATGGCCCTGTTTGCACCATCATCATCCCTGAACCGTCCGCCGGTGACGGTCTTTCCGGCCAATGTGGCTGTTAATACCGCTCTGCCTGTGTTTAGCTGGATGCCGGCCACCAATGCGCACAGTTACGAAGTGCTGGTCAGTCCTGATCCTGATCCTGAAGTCAATACTTATTGGCGCAGCGCCAAGGTGAGCTCCACCCAGGTCACCTATGACGCCCAGGGCCGTACTTTGGCGCAGGACCGGCGTTACTATTGGGAAGTGATTGCCTATGACACTTTTGGCCGGCCCATTGGCGGTGCCTTGGGGCGTTCTGCGGTGTCGTGGTTTAAAATTCTGGCGCCTGATCAGAGCGGCGCCGCCGTATCGCCGGAGGAAGCGGACCGTGTGGTCAGACAGGTGCTTAACGATCCGGCGCTGCTTAAAAACCTGCAACCCTACCGGGCGGTGGGGGTTATCAGCAGCAGCGATGATTTGTCCGATTTGTTGAAGCAATTGAAAAACGGTACAGCCAAGATTATCAGCCGGCAATGGGATTGATCATCACCATGAAAAACAACCAACCAAATGCATACCGGAGGGCATCCATGACATCCTGGAAAGCGTTGTTGATTTATTTTTTGGCCGCTGGTATAGGGCTGGCGGTGATACCGGCGCGGCTCCTGGCGATGGACACGGCAGGGGCGCAGGCCAAAGCCACCATTATTGTCAAAGTCGGGGTCGTCAAGGTATTGAGAAAAGGGACCAAGGACGAGATCGACGCCCAAAAAGGCATGTTGCTCTATGGCGGCGACCTTATCAAAACCTCGGAATTGTCGCGGGCGGCCTTGATCCTATCGGATGGATCCGTCACCAAATTGCATGAAAAAACCAATCTCGTGCTGGTGGACGATCAGGCCAACAAAAAGATCAATCGTTTGAAATTGTTGTTGGGCCAGCTTTGGGCCAGTATTAAAAAACAAAAACATACGTTGGAAATCGATACACCCTCAGCCGTGGCGGCCATCAAAGGAACAGTACTCGAACTCAAGGTCAAGGCTGACCACGAGGCGCAGCTGATTGTCTGGGAAGGTCTGGTGGAATTTTCCAACCAGTCGGGCAAAGTGGACGTGTCGGCCTCCTACAGCAGCACTGCTGTGCCGGGCAGCAAACCCCGGACGCCGCATAAGATTGACCTCAGCCGGCAAGACCAGTGGTTTGAGAGCGTGGTGGAAATACCGACGGAAAAAGAATTGAAATTAAAAATCATGGACAAGAACGGTCACGAGCAGCAATTGAACATTAATTATAATAAAAAGTAACTACTCAGGTCTCTTGCGTATCCAAGGTGCGCCATTTACGCTCAATATATTCGAAATGACCTGAGTAGTTATAATAAAAATAAGATGGTGAAATCTGTACATTTGGAGGAATTAATTTGCAGGGGCGGAAAATTTTCCGCCCCTGGCCACCTCCGACAGTCAATGAATACGAGGGAAGGACAGGACCAGTTGTGCAAAAAACCGGATTCTGGCTATTGATATTTACTACGCTGATGGGCATGAGCTGGGCTGTTCCGGTAATCGTGCACCAGCCTCCCAGCCGGGTGGAAGCGGAAAAACCGGTGCTCATCACCGCCACCATCACCGATCCCACCGGCAAGGGAATTGCACAGGCGGTGTTGTTCGTACGCACCAAGGGAACATTGGGCTACTGGCAGGTGCCCATGCAAGGCCGGGGAGCGCTGTTCTCCGCAGCCATCCCGGGAAAACTGGTGCTGCCCGCAGGGGTGGAGTATTATATGGAAGTGCGGGACCAAACCGGTCTGGTCACCACAGCACCCATGTTCAATGCAGCACTTAATCCCTACCAACTTACGGTGGCCGGCAATACAGGCGGTCCCCAGTTGGAATTATTATCGCCCACACTGAATGCCCTGTTGGCACCGGAAGAAGCCGTGGTGGTTGTGGGCCTCACCGCCGGCGCCAGTCCGGTCGATTTATCCACCTTGAAAGTTTTCTTTGACGAGCAGGATGTGACCGGCTCGGTCAATCAAACCAGCACCATGCTCTCCTACGTCGCGCCCGAAACGCTCGCACCCGGCCTGCATGGCATCCGGGTGGAGATCAAGGACACTGAAGGCCGGTTGTCCAAATCGCCTACCTGGACTTTCCGCATTCGCAGCAAAGGAGAGGCTCCGGCCCGGAGCCGGGGAAAAAGGGTTGATCTTCACGGCCACCTGGGGGCGGCTTCCCAATTGTCCCTGCTGACCACCACACCTCAACCGCAGGGTTCCCTGCGCCAACCGGAAGGATTTCTCAATCGTTTGGAATTAAACCTCAACGGCCATTGGGCCGATTGGCGCTTGAACGGCCATGTGGATATGAGTTCGGAAGAAACACCGGGCCAACAACCGGTGGATCGCTTTTTGGTGGAAGCTTCCAATGATCAGGTGACCATCCTGGCAGGAGACGTTTATCCGATTTTTTCGGAATATTCCCTCTACAACTATTTTATCCGCGGCGGCCGGGTAAGCCTGCTCAGCGGCCACCCCCAAGGGGCGCACAGCCGTCTGACCGTGGTGGGCGGCCTCACCAAAATAGCCATCGAAGGCAGGGCGTTTGAATACAGCGGCGGTTATACGGTGTATGATCAGGCGGGCACTTTTGAACAATGGATGGTGGGCTCGCAATGGGCTTATGATTTTTTGCCCGGTACGGGGTTCACGCTGAATTATGCCTCCATCATGGACAACCCCGGTTCTTTGAACACCCCTGCCGGCACAGATGCCCATCAAAATCACGTGCTCACAGGAGAAGGCAACCTTAAGGTTTTTTTCCTGCCCAGGTTTACTACTACTTTTTTCGGGGAATATGGCCTGGACTATTATGATGAGCGGCAAAGTGTAACCGATATCTCCATCGGCGATGCCTACCGGGCCGGCAACCGCTGGCAATGGTTGGGCAACAATTTTATCCAGGTCCAGTTGGAACGGCTCGGCGCCAACTATGTAGCCCTTGGCAATCCGGGACTGGCCGGCGATTGGCAGGGAGTTACGGCCGACACCCAGCTTAATTTCCTGCAGGATAACCTATCCCTCCTGGGCCGGGTCAAAACCGGCCATGACAATCTGGACGGGAAAAAAAACCTCGATCCCGGCGAGGACATGACCACCACGACCACCATGGTGACCAGTTCCATCAATTACCGGCTGGCGCCTTTTCTGCAAAATTGTTCCCTCGGTTACAGTTATCAGCAACAGACCCAGGCTCCGGGGGCGATGCAACAACTCAACAGTCTGATACGGACCGTGACCTTGGGAACCAGCTTGTTATGGCCGTTTAGTGCGACCGATCACCTTTTAAGTTCCCTAACTTATTCCCGGGTTGACCTGAAAAACCTGGCGGCCCTAAAATTGTCTGGTGACGGGCTGACGCAAACCATTAACCTCGGCCTGCAATACCTTAATCCTGCGGGCTTGGCCTTGTCCGGTGCCTGGGGCGTTACCCGCGATCATCAATCCAATACCGGTGTGGTGTCCCCGGTATCCTGGGATGACCGGGTATTGGATCAAATGATGGTGACCCTGCGGGCGGATTACAAACTGTTGCCCAACCAACTGGACCTGACGGCAGAGACCGATTGGTTTCATCAGCAGCAGAATAATGCAGTCAAGACCAATTCCGATATGCGTTCCTTCAGCCTGGGAGGTACTTATTATTTGCCGCTCCGACAAGTTTTAAGATTGACTTTGACCGACGCCGGATACCATGATGAAACTGTTGCAAAGGCCGATTACAACGAAGTCATCATTGACCTCCGGTATGGCATTGGCTTTTAGAGTCTGTATCAGCCTATTATGCGCCTAACGCATGCAGTGATCATTCCCGTTATTCCGGCTTGGCGATAAAACATCCCTTGCAGGAAAAGGGCTGCTGACATCAATTGCAAGGAAAGAAGGTGAGTCCAATGCATGATCCTGATTGCTTGTTCTGTAAAATTGCCCACGGCGACGTCCCGGCTAAAAAAGTCTATGAAAATGACGACCTATTAGCCTTTGAAGACATTGCGCCCCAGGCGCCGGTGCATCTTTTGATTATTCCCAAGAGGCATATCTCCTCGTTGCATGTGGTGACCGAAGCCGACCGGCTTTTATTGGGCCATCTGCTGACCACGGCCTCGGACCTGGCCAGGAAAAATGAGCTCCATAACGGCTTTCGCGTGGTGATCAACAGCCTCAGCGACGCCGGCCAGGCGGTGGATCATCTTCACGTCCACCTTCTGGGCGGCCGCAAAATGAGCTGGCCCCCGGGCTGAGATTGAATGCCGCCCCTTGCCGCCGGGGCGAAAAATTTTTCGCCCCTACCCACGGATGAGTTATTGATGGGCATGTTTAGCTGTTGACATCATGCCAACAAGAGTATACAATACACTGCTTTTAATAAGGCAATGTAATGGCCGGATAAATTGCAACAGAAGGGAGGGATACAGAGACCATGATCGAAATTCGTGTAAAAGACAGCGAAAATTTCGAGGCTGCCCTCCGCCGGTTTAAGAAAGAAGTTCAGCAATCAGGTGTGTTGTCCGAGATGCGCCGCCGTGAGCATTATGAAAAGCCGAGTGTGAAGAAAAAACAAAAGATATTGGCAGCAAAGAAAAAAGCCCGCAAACGCGGCGCTTGATAAGATCTCTTTATTCATGGTGTTAAAAACAGCCCGGCGCCTGGTGCCCGGGCTGTTTTTCTGTTTTAAGTTGTTATCGATTCATGGGGAAATCGTTTTTCGCAGGGGCTACAATATGGCCCTGCTTTGTGCGTGCTGTCCTTGGCGTGTAGGGGCGGCGCACCGTGTGCCCCTGCGGGTAATACAGCCTAAATTATCTACGTGTTATGCGCAGATCTTGCTGATACAGAGTCTAATTCAAATGTTCCGGAGCCTGGGCCAAGGCCTCTAAGGCTCCTAAAGTCGAGGCAATGGCGTGGGCCTTCAGGAAGATAAAGAACGGGTTCGAGAAGCTACCGACATCGTCGATATTATTTCCAGAGTTGTTGAATTAAAACCTTCCGGCAAAAATTACAAAGGCCTTTGTCCTTTCCATCGCGAAAAAACGCCCAGTTTTTTTGTCGATCCCGAACGGCAGCGCTATCATTGTTTTGGCTGCCAGGCGGACGGCGATGCCTTTGAATTTTTGATGAAGTTTGAAAACCTCTCTTTCCCCGAAGCCTTGGCTTCACTGGCACAGCAGGCGCATGTTCCCCTGTCGGCTTCCACGGGTCATCAAGATGACAGCAGCGATAAACAACGGCGCCAGGTATTTGAAGTCATGCAATGGGCCAAGGAACGGTTTCAGGCAGCGCTGCAGCGTCCGGGGATTGGTGATCCGGCACGGGCTTATCTGGAAAAGCGTGGCCTTGATGATGAACTGATCTCGCGTTTCCAACTGGGCTATGCGCCACCGGGACGCGAGAATTTAATCAAAGCAGCCCAGAGGGATCATTATTCCCTGGAATTGCTGGAGGCGGCCGGCCTGATCCTGCGTCGTGAAGGCCAGGACCGGCCTTACGACCGCTTCAGAAACCGTGTCATGTTTCCCATTCAGGATGTGCAAAGCCGGGTGATCGCCTTCGGCGGCCGGGTAATCGGCCAAGGAGAACCCAAATATTTGAATTCGCCGGAAACCGGGATTTACCATAAGGGTGATCATTTATTCGGCCTCCATCTCGCCAAGGGTGAGGCCCGCAAGGAAAAACGGCTGGTGTTGGTGGAAGGCTACCTGGATGTGATCGCCTGTGTCAAGGCCGGGGTCACGGAGACCGTGGGCTGTCTGGGCACGGCACTCACGCCCGCCCAGGCCAAATTGCTTAAACGCTATGCCCATGAGATCATTATTTTATACGATACCGACGCCGCGGGACTCAAGGCGGCTGTGCGGGCTTTTGAACTGATCAATGAGCAACATCTCAAAATCAAAGCCCTGGCCCTTACCCAGGGCAAAGATCCTGACGAGGTGGTCCGCCGGTTCGGCGGGGATGCTTTGAAAAACGCTCTCGGCCAGGCCGTGCATTTTGTGGATTTCATCCTGGAACAAGCCTGCCGGCGCCATAATCCCGGCTCCATTGAGGGGAAAGTTGAAATCAAAAATGAAGTGATCGCCATTATCCTCCAGTTGGAGGATAAGCTGGAGCAGCACGAATACAGCAAACGTTTGGCCGGGCGCCTGGGACAGCCGGTGGACATCATCCTGGAGGAAGTGGACAAAGCGGCCAGGAAGCATAAAAGCAGCCGGCCGGCCGCCACGCCTTCCCCGGCCCTGAAGCCTTCTGATGCCGGAGAGGCAACGCCAGCCCCGGCCGGGGAAAAAGCACCCCAGGAGGAAAACGTGTTGCTCAACATTTTATTGCGCTTTCCCGCCCAGATCGACCTGGTAAGAAAATCGCTCGACCTTGACGTGATCAAAGTCGAGCGTCATCGCCGGCTGTTTCAGGCCATGTTTGAAGCGCCGTCAGCGGACCCCGATGAAGAAGAAGAATGGCTGCCGGCATTTCTTGAAAATGAGCAGGTTCCTCCCGCGCTGCGCGCCTATGCCCGGGAATTGGCCAGGGAAGATAAAGGCGAAGAGGAACCGTGGCCTGTGATCAGGGACTGCATCAAGCGGTTGGTGTCATCCAAATTAAAAGAAGAACAAGCCAAGCTCCAGCTTCAAATCCAGCAGGCCGCCGCCGGCGGGGAGATGGAGACCTTGAAGCAATTGGAGGAGCAAAAATTCGAGCTCGCCAAGAAAATCAAACAGGTCGGCATGACCTGGAGATAGGCGCCGGGTTCGTTGGACCCTAATGTCCTAAATCCACCATCAAATTTTTGTTGGTCTGCCCGCCTTTGACCAATTTACTTTTTCGGGCTTTGGACACGTTCCCTGCCGCTGCGGGTTGAGAAGACCTCAGGGCATCACCCCAACTCCCAAAAGTTTTTAGCAAGGCTTGGGGGGGCTTGCTGTCAGCGTGTGCCGAGTCCTGATTTAAGCCCGAAAAAGTAAATTGGTCCAAGGCGGGCTCCTTACACCAACAAGCAATTGGTGAAACTAATTTTCATGATTAGCGTTGTGCTAAAAAGTC
>CAYVTN010000128.1:0-7933 GCA_964454395.1 uncultured bacterium
GAACCCGGTTTGTGAATCCCATTTCCTGCTCACAAAACCATTGGGATTATTATTGACAAACCAAGGCCAGTCGGCTTTGTTCAGGATAGACGAGCATTGATTGTTGATGCCGCCCGAGTGCGTTGATCCCTGAACTGCCATAATTCCTGCAAACAACAAGGCCGAATCTATCGACGACAATTCCGCTTCCGGCGCCCTTTGGCCGGAGGCGATGTCGAGGAAATGAAAGTAAAACCCGTTTTTGTTGGTTAAGCCGGACTCATTCCCGCTGACATAAGGCGCTGCATTGTTGAAGGTGGTTAATGTGGTTGAAAGTTGCGCTTCCGCATCAGCCGCGGGAATCCAGCCCCGTTCTTCCCCTGCCGTCACGGCCGCCAAACCAAACCCCACCGCCGCTATGCTGGCATTGCTCCAGGACCCGTCAAAAATGTTTCTGCTCCTGTCCGCCACCAGGCCGTTGACAGGATTGGTCCCGCTGATCCCGGGGTCGCCGGAAATAAAATAATTCCTGGCCTTGCGCTCGACAAAATCAAGAAAATCATTATCGCTCACCGCGCTCACGTCGATCTCCACGGCATTTAACATGGCGAGGCCCGCGGTTATTGACGGAAAACTGATTTCCAGTTGTTGCCCTGTCACCTGTACCGGCACGATAATTTGATAAGGTGAATGACTTCCCTTCAATTGATAAACGTCAAGATGGCTGGCCACCAGGTGCTGATTGACGGCCACGTCAAATACCCGTTGTCCCGGGCCGGTGGCCTCATTTTCCTGGAAGTAAAGCTTGAGCTGGTAGGTCCCATTGGGGAGGGAAAAAAGATATTTGAAATCCGTGCCACCCTCGCGCCAAGTAGCCATGCGATAGATGTCCGGCCGGCCGATGTCTAGGCTAGGATCGATTTTCTCCGTCCCACGTTCATAGCCCCAGCGCCGCCTTTGGCTAAAAGCTTCATCCCCCATCCATAAACTTAGGCTGGGATCAACTATTTTCGTGCCCCCGCAATTGAGCTTATAGCTTTCCGCACCGCCCGGTTCCGATTTGGTAAAGCGATCTATCGTATCCGTCACGGTAGGCCGGGATGCGATTTCAATGGCGTTGATTTTGGCGCCGCTAATGATATTGCCGGTTTGGATCACAATACGGTTGGCATAATCTCCATCGGCCGGGACATTAACTTTAAAGGTTTTGATGACCGCCCGCTCTGCCCGGCCGCCGGTTTCGGCCATAATGTCGAAGTGGTCCAACACCTTCTGGCCGTTTATGAAAACGTTAAAAACCCTTTGTCCTATGCCCGTGCCGTTTCTGATCTGTACTCCAAAATACATTTCGGAAAAAAGCAATTTAATGTAATAGTCTCCCGGTCCTGGCACATCAAACCGGTAAGCCGGCTCATCCCCATAAGCACCCCCTCGTTCCTGCCGGTAAAGCGGCCAGTCCCAGGTATTTTCCATATCATAGTTGTTAAATTGGGAGGCATGGCTGCCGCTGATGTAGCCCCATCGGCAAGACCCTTGGCTGGCATTGTAATCCTGATCGCTGTTCCAAAGATAGCCGTTGCTGTCCGTATAATTACTCGTTCCGCCGCATAATAAGCGCCGGCTGAAGTCCATTGCCTGGGTCAGGGAGGCCAGGTTACCCAGGACGAGCCCCATTAGCACTAGCATACGCACATAAAATTTCAATCGACAATTTTTCATATCCACTCCGTACAATTAGATTCTGTATAAGCTTTCAGTTCTCCTGCGGCTTGCCGCTGGGTAATTTAATAATCCCGGAACATTGGCATGACGGCTTTTGCGTGTCCATGGTCAGCGAAAATAAATGCGTGGGGCCTGACCCGGGAAGCCGCTCCCCGGCCAGGGCATAATCCAGCCATATCTGCTTATTATTAATCACCACCAGCAGCAGTCCCGCCCCCACGGTCCAGCGGTCGGTGTCCCATCCGGCGCGCAGGGAAAGATCTTCCGCCAACTTGTACTCCACGCCCGCATGATATCCGACGCTGGAAACGGCCTGATATTGCCCGGCGTATTCCACGGAAACATCACCGGCCAAGCGAAGCGTTTGATCCGCCAGCAAGTATTCCGCACCCAGGCGCAGCACGGTGGGCATGAGCTCTGAGTAGGTGTCGGACCAGCTCAGGGAACTGAAAATATCCTGGGCCATCAATCCCCACCGGAATTGTTCGCTGGGGGCATTCCAGAGGCTTAAGTCAAACCCCATACCTTTGCCGTAGCTGACGCCCAACTGATGGCTCAACAATTTGACGTTGACGCCCAGAGACAGGTTTTTCGCAAACTCGTAGGCGCCGGAAAACATAACCGTCTGCTCGGCATCGGACAAAACATTCTCCGGCTCGGGCGTGTTTATGGTGCGGAATTCGATATCCTCTCCGGCTGAAAAGCGGATCCATGATACCCCCAGGGCCATGCTGTTTTCCGCTCCGCGGAACGGATAACAGATATTAAGAAAATTCCAGGAACGATCCATGCCCAGCACGGCGGTTTGGGAAGCCAGGCTGACCCCTCCCAAGGCTACAAGGGCCGCTGGATTCCAATAAGCCGCATCCGCACTCTCACTCGCGGCCGTGCCGGCGTTTCCCATGCCCAGAACCCGCGCGCCCAGGCCCTCCCTTAGATAAACCGCGCCGCCGCCGGCCGATCCCTCCGCTCCGGCCAGGCCGGCGGACAGCAAGCTTAGTAACATAACTTGAAGAAGTATTGCTTTTATCGTCTTTGTTTTCATTGGTTGACCACCGCAATTTTATTAGTATAGGTCCTGCCATTCACAGTGATGACAAATGGATAAACACCATTGGCCGCCAAATCGCCCCGATCATTGCGGCCGTTCCAATTAATCGATTTCCCGGCCAAAATTTCTCCGGCCGCCACTTCCGAGCTGTATGCCAAATGTCCGGCAATATCATAAATTTTAACTTTAATCGTGGCGGCTGTGTCAGCGGAAGCCAAGGGGGCCACAATATGTGTTATTTCTCCTTGATGGGGATTAAAAGGATTGGGGTAGTTGTAGGCTTTGGAATAGCCTTGGTTTTGCGGAACATAGGTGAAATGCTGCAAAGCTTTATAAAGATCGACCCGCCCAAAGCCCAAATAAACATCCCGGTCTTGGCCGGATGCAGCCAGGGAACCGGTTTTGTCAGCCGTGGAAGTGATGATATTTTCGACTTCGTCCGGGGTCAAATTGGGATTTTGGGCTAAAAGCATGGCGGCTGTTCCCGCCACTATCGGCGCAGCCATGGAAGTGCCGCTTCCATAAGCATAGGTGGAATATAGTTGATGGTTTGAGGAAAAAGCCGGAATCGTGCTCAGTATTGCGGTCGCGGGAGTTGAAGTATTATATCCGCCCGGCGCGGCCACATCGACATAATCGTTGTATGACGAATAAGGTGCGCGGTAGCCGTTAATGTCACAAGCAGCCACCGCGATCACATCGGGATCGGCCGCAGGATAGGAAACAGGGTTCAGCACCAGAGGGTCCCCGCCATAGTTCATAGCGCCGTTTCCGGCCGCAGCCACCACCACGCAGGCATGCTCATGGGCATATAGGATGGCCTCACGCATCACCGGATCATCCTGCGTCCCGCCGAAGCTCATATTCAAAACCCGGGCGCCATGGTCCACAGCCCACAGAATCCCCTCGCAGATATCAGAATCCTTTCCCTTGCCATCACTATCCAGCACCCTGACTGGCATGATCCGGACATTGGCAACAGTGGCCGTGCCCGCGATGCCAATGCCGTTGTTGGTCCACGCCGCGGCTATGCCGGCAACATGTGTCCCGTGCATGGAAAAATCATTCACCGGCACATCCCCGTTTCCGCCTGAGGTGACAAAATCCGTGCCTGCCACGAAGCGTCCCGCCAAATCTACATGTTCCAAATAGATTCCGCTATCCAAGATGGCAATGATGACCGGCGCGCCGGTTGGGAGCAGGTTTTGATCCACCACTTTGTCAGCGCCAATGGCCGTCACCCACCACTGATAGCCTTGCTGATAAAGGGGGTCATTGGGAAGTGCATAGGCTTTTCGCAGGTAATTGGGCCCGCAATAGCGAACCAGGGGAGAGGCAACAAGCTTCTTCACAGCCTCCTCCTCGGTCATGCCTTGAGGCACCTTGACCCGCGCCGTATGCAACGCCTCAATCCGCCCCATGGACATCAACCCTTGCTGCGTCACCAAGGCACTTTGCACGCGCTGCAAGGATTGCCCGCTCATGCCCAAGCGCTTTTCCGCCAATGAAATTTCCCCCGAGGAGGGCGCGCTCTTAAATTGCACCAGAACTTCTCCGGGAACCGCATCCGGCTTTCCAAAACCGATATGAGGAAGTAAAATCAGAGTAAAAACCAGCGCGAAAAACCAGCCAATACGTTTTGTGTTTAACAACCGCATCAATCCACCTTTCGTTAAAATTGGGAAAAACCACTGACGCTCGCCAAACAACCCGGGCTCCGCTGCCGGGCTTCCCTTTACCGTCTGACAAGCCATTTCACTTTTCCTTTTTTATTCAAAATACCGCGCAGCAAGCTGTTGCGAAGTGATGGGAGTTGAATTTATTGCGCTCATATCCTCCCCTCCTGATTTTTGCAGCGCCAGCCTATCATTTTTGTTTGAAAATAAATATAAACATCGGACCATTTTATGTCGATATCAGACCATTTTTCACGGCCTTCTGGTACTCCTTTGGCGTTACGTTAAAGTGCTTTTTGAACCAATAACCAAAATAAGCGGCCGTGGCAAAGCCGCATTGTACGGCGATACGGGTAAGGGATTGGTCATCAGTCCTAAGTATTTCCCTGGCTTTCTCCAGTCTATGCTGTAATAAATATTGAGCCATGGTTTTTCCGGTTTGCAATTTAAAGAGGCGTTTGAAATGCGTGGGGGACATGGCCGCCTGTTGGGCTGCTTGCTGGAGTGTTATTTTTTGACTATAATGTTGTTGGATAAAGTCAATGGCTTTGTTGATCTGCGATCTGACGCTTGGTTCATCATCCCGGCCCTCTTGACCATGCCCGGACGCTTTGGCGGCCTCATGGTTAAAAATAATGATTTCATTTTCCCGCATGTCCATAATTGTTTTTTCCAGCATCCGGCGGTGAAGTTTATCCGTTTCCCCGCGGCCTTCATTCGGGCAAGCCCCCTCCAGGCAGCAAAAGGGCGCATTGTATAGTTCGCCTTTTTTAAACAGCAGTAAACCATCATGGTTGACATCCTTGATAATCCTGGCCGCGGAGATGGGTTGAATTGAAGAGGGATGGGTCAAGGTTATTTTCTCGGCCAGGGGCTGGTCATTGAGATAAACCCATCGGCTGTCTTCCGCATGCGTCCAGTTGAGTCTGGCATAGACCTTGGTGATCAAGGTCTTGAGATCAACGCTGCAAAAGGATTCCTTAACCTTGTTGACCCTGATTTTGCGGTAACTGAAAATAGCATCCGTCACGCCGCGAATAAAATGGCAAAACGTGCCTTTGGTAATGTCGCGGTAATAGGGATAAGGCGTGATTTTGATCAATAAGCTGTCGGCCCGGGGAAAGGTCACCTCCACCGGCATGGCATGATGACACGTATTGCCCAATTGCTCCATGCCGTGAAGCGCCAAGCGCGCAGGCATTTTTTGGAGGTAATATTTGTAAGGTGTGACATTCTTTGACAGAAATGTTTTCGCCACCTGATAGCATGCATCCGGTTTTATGAGCCCTGGGGTTTGCCTGAATAAACCGTCAAGATACTGCTCAAAGTCATACGCGCTGATCCAGTGCTGCTTCCGGGGATGGTTGCCGGCTACCTGGTAAAATAGCCGCATGATTTCCAATGCCGGCATGCCAAATGCCGTTTGAAAATAATCACTAATGGCTTCCACCACATGCTGATGCATGCACGGTATTCGCCTTAACTCATGATCGGTTAATTTTTCCCGCTCAATCAAGTCCTTCCATTCCCTCATCACTGCATCCCTCGTTAAAAAAATCTTAAGCAAAATCAACAGTTCACTTTTGTGTCCCCTCCAAAAGATCCCTGACCAAGCCCGCCCAACCATTGCACTACGATTTTGCACACGGTATTTTTACCGCTCGGGTTTCAACATCCCGCAACTGCAGGGCAAGTTGTTGACCCCTCAAAATTGATCAACTAAATACCCCTTCATTACAGGTGCTTTTATAGAATTAGACATGGAACTTCATTTTTTCTTCTACTTTTTTTAATTTTTTCAATTTTTTTATGAAATAAATATTAGGAAGAAGGTGGATTTAATGATGATTTTAATATTTTTTCATAATTAAAATTCAGGTTTATTTAATGATATTAAAATCAAGGTTTGATGGAGGTAGGCGTCCCCTTAATTCATCTCAGTTTATCATAAAAACCGCTTCTCCGCCACTTTCAGTGGCAATTAAAAAGCGGGTACCATCTCATGGTAATCATTTTCTCATCCATAACACACCTATCCTTCCCAGGGTGGAGACAACATGTTGTTGCCAGGCAAATTCACCAGGGGTCAGCACAAAAAGACCCAGGGAAAACTCAGGGTCCGGGAAAAGTCTGTGAACCGCCAGTTCAACCTCCCGTTTGGACAACGGCCCCTGGTAAATAATCGGCAAATCAATGTCGCTGTCTTGCCGGGCCTTGCCCGCAGCGCACGATCCGAAAACAATTATCTTTTCAGGCTTTATTTCCGCGGCAATTTTGTTGGCCACCGATAGGGTTAAGGCATCCACCATGGCGCATCTCCCCGTGAAATCAGACCTCTGTTTATCATTCGAAAATTACAACAAGAAGCCAACCATCCCGTCAATCGCTCGGACGCCGGGGCGAAAGCCAAATCAAAAATCTATGCCATGCTGTCCGTCTGTGCTATAGTAGGGCCATTGAGATTTTGGCAGGGGCAGAGGGGACTTTTTAAATCGCAACTTATGACCCGATCGAAGCGAATAGGCAACAGTCATTAATAGTCTTCCCGAAAGTGTTGCATCAGCAGGCATGGATATAAAACCTGATATTTTAAAATTTTCCACCCAGGACCATGTTCAGATTCATGCCGCCCACTACAGAAAAAATACTTCCCCCACCCCAAATGCAATCCTGGTTGTCCCCGGCTTTGCCCAGCATTTTGCAACTTTGTCGATGCAGCGGCTGGCTTGTTCACTGCTTGGCATGGCGGATGTAATCGTGCCGGCTTTCCGGGGCAATTATATCAGTGAAGGACGCTATACTTTTGGCGCAAAGGAAATTTTGGATTTAAAAGCCATCTTCTCCTGGGCGCAAATCCGTTATTCTCACATCACCCTTTTGGGCTTTTCCTTGGGAGCCTATACTTGCGTCCGCCTCTGCGCAGAAAATCCCGCCCAATTAAAATGCGCCCTGCTGGTTTCCTGTCCTACCCGGGTCGAAGACGTCGTGCTCAGCGGCGGCGCATTTTATAATCCGTTGCTTCTCCCCTTTCGCCATCCCCGCTACCAGCATCCTCCTGGCAATGATCTTGGATTTTGCTGGGGGTGGCCTTTTCTAAAAAAACCAAACTTGATTGATTTAGGATCCAAGATCACCATTCCCTGCCACTTTCTTGTGGCTGAAAAAGACAGTTTGGTTTTTCCACGCTTATCACGCAAAGTCTACGAGGCTTGTCCGGAACCCAAAACTTGGCAAATGGTGAAAAATGGAATCCATGCGGAACATATGTTCCATCAAGATCCCGGTCTCTTTATGGACTGGGTAAAACAACATGGGGGATGACAACCCTTTAATCTGACCGGTTCCCGGAAGGGCGTGGAGATTATTAGCAAGCTTTAAAGAAAGGAGATCATGCGTTTATTCGGCTACAAACTCACCCTTCCCCGTATCGTGGGGCTTTTAGCGGCCTGGTTTATCCTGGTTGCTGTTTTTCAAACAACCAAACCTTTACCGCCGGGGTTGGCTG
>CAYVTN010000129.1:0-7928 GCA_964454395.1 uncultured bacterium
TTCGGCTCAGCGGATTTTAAGTCCGCTGCGTCTGCCAATTCCGCCACCCCGGCATGAGTCCTGTTGGTTGTTTCTGGCTGACGCGCTGCATTTTGTTTGCATCCCCGGCAATGCCAGGGACCGTGATCGGAACCCAAAAGCTCCTGAATAAGCATGCCAATGGGATTGTTCCCGGTGACCAGATAGTGGGCATAATGCATGTGCAGGCATTTCACCCCTTCAAAGTCAGTCAGGCCGCCGATACCGCATTTTTCCAAGCGGCCGGTCAAGACGCTCTGTGCTTGGCGCAATTCCAGCATCTTTTGCGGACTCAAGAGCGACCGGCGTATATAAATGTATTCCGAATGGGCCTCCATTAAGGTGGCCTTAAGGTGCTTGTTTTTCTTGATCATGGCTTGCAGCCGGCTGATGATGCCTTGATCTTCAATCCGGTTGATCCGACGGACGGCTTCCGGACAGGTGAGCCAGAAGACCGTGGGAAAAAAGGCCGCATCCTGCGCCGCCCGGGGCAGGGGATGATTCACCACCACCCGGGGTGAATGATTCCAGCACCGGCTGGCCACCGCATGCAGGTTGCGCGGCGTCCGTGCGATCTGATGCTCCACAATCTGCTTATCCGCGGAATTAATCGGTGCCCAGTTCATCCTGCCCTATGCTTAACCACGCACAGGCCTCCTTCGATGACCTTTTGGCATAGTTCTGACTGTCGCGGTCTTGGTTGATCGGGTATACCATGGTTTTATAAGAGCGTCAACCCCATTATCGTCCGCTCCTTCATCCGGCTCAATGCTGCTTTTGACGCTCTGCCTCCTTGGGCGGCACAAAACGATACACCACTTCGTCAGGCCGCACCATGCCCAGTTCCTCCCGGGCAATTCGTTCCACAGCCTTGGGGTCGGATTTAAGCCGGCTGATCTGAGTTTTTAATTTTTCATTTTCCTGCTTGACTTCAGCCAGGCGAACGGTCATGTGGTCCTGCTCCCGGTAGAGCGCCAGCACTTTAAAGATGCTTTTATCGCCTGCCAGCAGGATCAGGAGCAGCAACAACAAACTTCCTCCCGCGAGGATCCACCACCAAACCCGGCTGCTGCCGGGAACCTTAACCACATGGTGGCGCTGAACTGATGATGATTTGCTGCTTGCGGCCATGGTCCCCCTAGGAGGCTGAGCATTTGAGAGCCGATAGGCGAAAGTGGGAAAAATGCTCAAATGCGGTCACCTTTCTCCTATCGCCTTTCGTATTTCTGACTAAGTGCTCAACCGCCAGAGCATTTGAAAGTCGTTCCCGTCAACAACAACGGGACAAGTAGTAGAAAGTAGAAAAAATCATTCAAATGCGCTCACCTTTCTGCTCTCTACTTTCATGTTTGGACGTATTGTTCAAACTCCCGGACGCCGGACATTACCCTGCCTTGGTGTCAGGTCATTTTTTTGCTATTGAAAAAAAAACCACTTTCAACCCCTTGGCTGAAAGTGGTTCCCTGATGCAGGTTAAAATTAGGTCAATCCTTTTTCGAGTTTGGGAAGGGCTTTTTTAACTTCCAGCCGCCCCCGTCCCAGATTGCCGTCCAGATCCAAGGCTATCGCCACAAAGTACTCGGCGCTGACGGTCATCATGATCATCATAGCCTTTTCCGTACTGATTAATATCTCGCTGGTTTTGCCCAGCCCGAAATTTTCCGACGCTTTTTTGGCGTTTTTAATAATCGTGGCGTATTCCGCGCCCACATCGCTGATGTTGAAAGCGCCTTTCAGGGAGACCTGGTCAATAACAATGCCGTCCGTGCCCACCAGGCCTGCGCCAATGGCTCCATCCACATTGCTTATGATTTCACTAAGGATACTTTTAAAATCCATTTAGACTCCCACTTAATGCTTACGTCCACCATAATAATTCAATTGCCCTGCTCCGACGAGCGGGTAATTGGCTACAAACAAAAGAAAAAGGCATAATTAGCTTTATACCTTTTTTTACCCGATTTTAAAAGCTGAGAATATAAAAAATTGCCCCTCTTACTCTAATACCGTAATCAAGCCATCAGAGCCGGAATAAAGACGCGGTCTCATCATAGGGGCGTATTGTCATTGATGCCCGAATTGAGGGTAGCTACGCCTTTCCTTTGCGCCTGCTATCCTTGGCGTGTGGAGGGTGCCCCCTACGGCTTTAATCATCTACGCGTTTTGCACCTGTCGTGCTGATATAGAATCTGATCAAGAACATCATGTTTCCATTCCGCTTTTGCCCCGGTTTTCTGCCAGGCCCATTCGCGGCCAACCTAAGGAATCCCTCTGGAGATTAACATATTAAACCATTGGTGGCTTACTTTTAAAAGATAAATTTCAAAAAAACTGACAGCAATTGATTGCTCAAGCTCCCATTTGGCGCAGGGCCTTGACCACTTCGTTCATGGCCAGACGCATTTTGCCTAAATTAATATTTTCATCAGCTAAAACCAGTAATATTTTATTGCTCACTTTGCTGAAAATAATTTGGCCTTTTTCTCCGGTCACCAGGATTTGGTTGACCTGTTTGCCATAATCCATGGCTTGTACCGACTTTTCGGTCTTGCCGAAAATCACGGTTACTGCTTCGGCGATTTCTTTTTCATCCTTGGGCAAACTGCTGAAAACACTGGAAAGAACGTTGCCCTGTAAATCCAATAACATACTGCCCAAAATGCCCTCGGTTTGCATCAACCGTTCCAGGGCAGCTATTGCCGCCTGGCCGGCCGCTGGTGCAGCGGCTGGTTTGGGTGCCGGTACCGGGGCAGCCGGCGCTGGCGGAGGTATAGGTTTTGGTTTCACCGGTGGTGCCTGCGGTTTGGGCGCGGGCGGCGGCGGCGCGGGCCGCTGTGGCGGCACCACTTTTTCTTTTGTATCTTTCATCACCGAAAGAATATCGTCAGAGGTAATTTTATCATTGTCCCGCTCACGGTAGTCTTTTAAAGATGATGTTGGTTCAGTCCCTGCTTGGGCCGGCCGGACTGCGCCGGTCAGCGACTGCGCCTTTTGCAGCTCCAAGTCTTTTAATCGTTGCCGAACCACCAGATTTTCCGGGTCAGCCTCCAGGATCAATTGATAAATTTTGATGGCATTATCAATATCCCCTTGCTTGCTTAGTTCTTCGGCTTTGTTTAAATTTTGTTTTTTATCCGTCTCTTTGGGACTGCCGGCTGCGGCCTTGGGGGCAGTATTCAGCTTTGCCAGCTCCAAAGCTTTGTTCAACATTTCCTGGGCAGTAGCATCTTCCGGATTAAGGGTTAAGACTTTTTGATATTCTTTAATAGCATCGGCAAATTGATTTTGCTTCATGCAAATCTGGGCCAATAGGGAATGGGCCATGATGTTGTTGACATCCGCTGCCGCCACCTTGCGGAATTCTTCGGCAGCTTCATCAAACAGGCCTTTTTCCATAAAAGAACGGCCTAAAACCATACGGGCGCTCATATAGGTTGGATGATGTTTTAAGCCTTTTTGGCAGGTTTCGATGGCTTCGTCGAGCATGCCGCTTTTGCGATAAGCCTCGGCCAAGGGTACAAATACCAGTGATTCTGGATTGATATCTAGTTTCCTGGTATATTCATCAATCTCGGGCATTCCGGAATTGTCTCTTGCCATCTGTTATCCTCCGCCCTCAGGCACTTCCGAGAACGGCTTTAAGTACCCGACGTACAGGAAAAGGCGTAATTTTCTTGCAAATTCTAGCACGGCCTATTTGGGGTGTCAATACAAAAGTAAACTCTCCAGCGCTAGTTTTTTTGTCAGTTTTCATGATAGTTATTATATTATTGATATCTTCATGATAACCCATTATCGGCAACCCGGCCTGTTTAATTAACCTTATTTGGGCATCCCGCGCTCCTGGTTTTAACATTCCTAATTCAACCGCCAACTGTGCGGCTGCGGCCATGCCGATAGCCACGGCTTCCCCATGCAGCAGGCGTTGATAGTGGTGATAGGTTTCCAGGGCATGGCCGACCGTATGGCCATAATTGAGGATTGCTCTTAAGCCATGCTCTTTTTCATCTTTTTCCACAACCTTGGCTTTGATGGCACAAGTGTTTTTAATCGCCCAGGCCAAGGTTGCGCTGTTTAATTTCAACAAATCATCAATTTTTCCTTGCAGCGCCTTGAAAAAGGCTTCATCAGCAATAATGGCGCTTTTGATCATTTCCGCCAAACCTGATTTTAACTGACGCAAAGGCAGACTTTGGAGCACCATGGGATCAGTGATCACCAACCGGGGCTGCAAAAAAGCGCCGATAAGGTTTTTTCCCAGTTCATGGTTGACCGCTACTTTGCCGCCCACCGAGGAATCAATCTGGGCCAGCAAGGTGGTTGGGATTTGCACAAAATCAATACCGCGCATGTAAACCGACGCTAAAAATCCTGCCAAATCACCGATGACGCCGCCGCCCAGGGCTACAATAAAAGCACTGCGGTCTGCACGGGCTTTGATTAACTGGCCTGTCAGCGATTCCAGCCTGGCCAGGGATTTGCTTTGCTCTCCTTCGGGCACAAGAATGGTTTTGGGTTGGAAGCCGCTGGCCATAAGGCTTTTTTCCACCGGCTGGCCGTAAAGCCGCTTAATTCTGGGATGAGAGATGACAAAAGCCTGTTTACCGCGAACTCTGGCCTTAATTTGCGGTCCAATATTTTTTATAATGCCTGGCTGGATGATGATCGGATAATCGCGTTGATCCCCGAATCGAACCATAAGTTTAGGCATGGTCCCACCTTTTCTTTATCATTTACATGCATTTTTTAACTTTTAAGGGAAGTCACTATAGCAAAAAGCCCATTGACCGTCAAGCAAGCCCTTGACATCCGTGGATGGCAAGGTTATGATCGCTCTATTCTTGTAAAATAAGGCCTTTTCCCGGCCGTTAAACTGGAGGCTGCTGTCTTGCGTTCTTATTGCTTATCCCTGTTGCTGTTGTTGCTGCTGGCTTTTTCCTGGAATGCTGTCTGGGCATCCCCTGCATCCCGATTTGCCGTGGGTGACCCTTATCTGGTGCTGCAAGAGGACAGCACCAAAGCCTCGCTTTTAAATTTCGGCAACCCGGCGGGTCTGGTCAATCTGGCGCCTACCACCAGAATTGATCTTTCCGGCAGTCTGGACTATGCCATGAATATAGAAAAATTTGAAACCAGCGGCAATACCACTAATCCCTATGCCCATGTGACGCCTGAAGGCCAGACGTTGCCGGCCAATGCTTATTTTATGCAACACGGCTATTATACCCAGGCTCTTTTCAATCAATATGACCGCTATTATTTGGATGGCATCATTTTGCATCCTTCAGAAGCATGGGCGCTGCAACTGCGCCCCCTGGCGGGATACACCCGCAGTGCCCTGGATGAGGACCTGACCCCAACGCGTCAATTGACCGGCGGGATGGGGATTGCCAGCGCCGTTAAATTGGGCGCGTATTGGTCCCTGGGCGCGGATGTGGCCTATCAGGACGGTAAAAGCGATGGCTGGCCTAAGGATGAATTGATCAACGATCTATTGGGCGCCAGTTTCATTAATCACTTGGGTGATCTCCGGGACCTGGGCGCCAGGATTGGCCTGATTCATCAGGTCACCGCGGTCTTTGACGACCAGGACCGCTTAAGTTTGGGTGTGTTGGCCAATGGCGAGCAGCAGACGCTGGAAGGCGACTATTACACCTTGCTGAGTTCTGATGCCACGGCCCATATCCAGCACCAAACCATGCCCTGGTCAGTGGACTGGCAAACCCTGTACCAGTATAAATCGGTGATGGACATCGGCCTGCAACTTGGCTACGAAGAGAACAAGGATTATTACCAATGGACTTCAACCTTGTCGGAGAACCAGGAACCTTTTGTCCGCAGTACCCTGCAAAATGTGTTTTACGACCTGTCCTTTCGTGTGCGCCTGCCCATGGTCCGCGAGGACGATCTGCGCTTCGGCGTGGCTTTTTCCAACCGCGACATAGGCGCCCAATACCCTTCCGGAAAAATCGTGTTTGATGCCGCCACCCCCTTGGGCAACAGTTCGCCCATCAACACTTCTGCGTCCAGCATTTCCATTGAGACCGCGGTGGTTCCTTATACCGGGTCGCTGATCGCGCTCAAATATTTTCTGGGGTCTTCCAACAGTTACCAGTCAGGCAAGGTTATTGATGATTACGGATTTGCCAATTTCACTCTGGGGATGCAGTTCAAACTTTGGGAATGGTTGATGTTGCGCTCGGCCTACATCAACGAGCGCCAGACCAATGAAGTCAAGCCGGACGGGGCAGTCACGATCTTTAACCGCGAGACCGGCTCCTTCCGTTTCGGGGTGGGCTATACAACGAAACACATGGATATTGACCTGGCGGCTTCCGTTTTCAGGACCCAATACATGCCTGTCACCAATACCAGCTTGTCCGACACCTTTATCCGCGGCATGGACGGCATGCTGTCTTTGGTGTATAAATATTAAACTCAACTTTAGCAAATTTGCTGAAGTTGAGTATTAAAGAAGAAGCACGCAGGAAGGAAGCTTTTTCAGACTAAGCGCCGGCCGCAAAACCGGCTTAAACGCTTTCTGATGACACCTATTTTGTGCCGAACTTTTTCTTTTTCACCGATCTTCGAAAAAATTTTTCCGGCGGCAGCAAGACGCCGATATAATCCGCCGCTTCCTTTAATTCCGCTAAATTGATGCTTAGCGGCTGAATTTCTCCCTGAACTTTTAGCCGTTTTGCCGCCCCGGACTCATAAAAGGTAACATTGGTCCATTTTGATTCCAAAGACGACCACCACAAAAACCCATCGTATTTTTTATCGTACAAATATTTTGATACTTTGGTACTGATGACCCGATCATGCGTGGATACTTCTACAGGCGTTATGCCCAGCTTTAGTAACTGACGCGCGTCCCTTAAATCCGCGATTTTCAACTTATCATCGGCCTTAATTTTAACGAGAGCCTTCCTCATGCCGGCGATATCTTTTCTCTCCAAGTCAATGTCTTTAAGTTCTCTGTTACGAAATGGCTGAATAGCTTCCGCGATCGCGGATAGTGGCTCCAGCGCGCAATAAAGAACGCCGTCTTCGTTTAAGTCGTGGCGGCCGCCGCCCTGATGGACTTTGGGGACATGAAGCGGCCCGCCATAAGCTTTGCTGTCCTTCAATCCTTTGTCCCAATAAAATACCCGGTAGACGATCACTAAGCGTAAGACCCGGCCAGGGACTGGTCAATAGCCCTATCAACTTCCGCAATCCTGTTGCTCCTAAGCAGATCGATAGGCCTTTTATTGCCCAAGTGTGCATTGATGCCTTCCAGCCAGGATAGTGCGGTTTCCCTGTGAAAATAAGTCGTCAGTTTGTTCATGATATAGGTAATGCCCGCCACTTTCACGCCCGTAAGATCGCTTAAAACCTTGCCTTTGCGCCATTGGGTGACGGACGAGCGGTCGACTCTTAAAATATCCGCAACCTTGCTTTGACCGCCGAAATATAATTCCAGCATATCGAGCTCGGCATATTTCAGATTTTCTTTTTGTTTGGTTTCTAAAAGAATTTTGTTCATTGGCCCGCACCTCCACAACCCGAGTATAGCGCTTCCTCTTTTTTAAGTCAACAATTTATGTTTACTAAAATTCATCGTCAAATTTTGAATCGGCTTTTAGGCACAAAGGTAGTTATGAAAAATAGCTTCACCCGAATATCAAAGCACCTATGCGGATATAAGAGGCCCACCTTGGGCCCCTTTTCTTTTTCGGGCTTTGGACACGTTCCCTGCCGTCAGGGGTTGAGAAGACCGCAGGGCATCACCCCTAATCCCAAAGGTTTTCGAAGCTGCCGGAGGCGTCCCTTTTATATAATATCCATTCCGGTCGGGGCGGAACTGAAGGAAGTCCTCGCGGTCGGCGCGAGTCGAGTCCCAATTTAAGCCCGAAAAAGAAAATGGG
>CAYVTN010000130.1:0-7926 GCA_964454395.1 uncultured bacterium
ATCTACATGACGGTTCTGCTCCGGCATTGTTAGATGTTATCACAACTAAAAACCCGGCAGATCAACATGGAACGACTTCCAATTTATCGACTCAGCAAAAAAATCAATTGGTTGCTTATTTCGGCATCAAGGTATTTGGAGAGAAAGAAGACAGGATTACCATAATTACCGTAAAGGTATCCCCCGTGCAGGCCGAACTGGCCAAAACTGTGGCTCAAGGCAAGATACCCGCCATAGAGGTAATCAAATTCCGACTTGTCTGAAAAAGTAAAACTGCCGCTGTTGGTGGCGGATTGCTGGCCTGCAAACAGCTCCACGCCCCCTTTGGCGCCCACGGCCAGGGCCAGGGGACTTTGTTGTTCGGTGAGGGCAGTATACTTAATGTCCCCTCCCAGCAGCCAGAGACTGATGGGATCAAGGTACACAGCCAAGCGGGATAGGCTGGGATCCTGCTCGCCGTACAGCGTGCCGATATAATAGGTGAATTGCAAATCCAGATTCAGGCCGCGGTCCATCAACCCATTGCCGCGATAGGCGGTGGACATCAATACAAGGCCGTTGCGGTCGCGCGGCCGGGCATAGGCTGTCACCGTATTGGATGCCGTGCCGGTCTGGCCCCGCACATCCACCGTGGCCACATAATAGTAATAAGGCTGGCCCATTTGGCCGTTGTTGTCATAATAATAATCGTTCTTCTCAGGTTTGCCGGGATTGAGACATTGCGGTGCTTCATCAGCCAAACGGCGGTAAACCAAATACCCAGCAATGTCAAAAGACGTTTTCTTTACTTTTTGCCACCGTACCTGGGTACGCTCCGGCAGGGATTCCCCGGAAAGAATCAGCGGCGTTTCGGGCAATTGCGCCGGTGCCAAGGCTGCAATGATCTTGTTGCTGGCCATGAGGGAATTGCCTTTGCCGTCGAGCACGGTCACACTATATTCGTAAAAGGTTTTGGCTTGAACGGAAACATCCTGATAGGAAGCGAGCGGCACCACCACAGTGGTTACATCCTGGGCATGGTCGCCGGTCAAGTCCATGCGGTTTAATTGATAGCCCCCGAAATTGGTCCAGGCGGTAGGGCTGTTGCTCCAGGAAACATAAATCGATTCCGCAGTGGCGGTAAAGGTAAGGCTCATGGGATCATGTTTTTGATTGCCGGCCGTGGCCAGGGCCACTACTTCCGGTGGCGGCGTGGTTTCAGTTGCTGCCGCCTGTGCTGTTATGGTATTGCTGGCCCTTTGGGCGGTCCGAGTGCTGCCCTGGTTTTCAGCCAGAAGCCGGTTTTTTTCCGCCAGGGCTTTTAAAGCTTTTTCAATGGGCGAGCTCCAGGCAGGCGCCGGCAGCAGGGCCAGCATCCCTAAAAAAATCACTCCCATAATCATCGTTCCGGCTTTCAAAATTCGCACCACTACCCTACCTCTAACGCGATTGGTCCAAAAAATTTTGCAGCAGTTGTTTCCCTGCCGTGGTCAGAATGGACTCCGGATGAAATTGAACACCCTCGGTTTTATAATCCGCATGCTTGAGTCCCATGATTTCCTTTTCTTTGGTCATGGCCGTCACATGCAGGCATGACGGCAGGTGGTCATTGGCCACCAATAAGGAATGATAGCGCGTGGCCACCATGGGATTGGGCAAGCCTTTGAACACACCGTGGCCATGGTGGATCACCTGGGAGGTTTTGCCGTGCATCAGCCTTTTGGCGCGGACAACCTTGCCGCCAAAGGCTTCGGCAATGCATTGATGACCCAGGCATACGCCCAGGATGGGAATGGTGGGAGCAAAGGTTTTGATAACATCAACCGAAATCCCTGCTTCCTTGGGCGTGCATGGCCCCGGCGAAATGACAATCTGATCGGGTTTAAACCGGGCAATTCTGGGCAGATCAATTTCATCATTGCGAAAAACCTTGACCTTTTGTCCCAGCTCGCCCAGGTATTGCACCAGGTTGTAGGTGAAAGAATCATAGTTATCTATCATTAAAATCATGCCTTATCTCCTTGTCTTGGAGGGCACCGCATGGGAGGGCCAGCCCGCGTGGGCCAACTCCAGCGCCTTGACCAAGGCCCGCATTTTGTTCAAGGTCTCCTGGTATTCCTTTTCCGGCACCGAATCAGCCACAATGCCGGCCGCGGCCTGCAGGTAATAGGTTCCTTTGGAATACAAAATGGTCCGGATCGTGATAGCCGTGTCCAGATCGCCGCCATAAGAAAAGTAACCCACTGCGCCGGCATAGGAGCCGCGCCGGCAGGTTTCGAGTTCGTCAATAATCTCCATGGCTCTGATTTTGGGCGCGCCCGTGACCGTACCGGCCGGGAAAGCAGCCCGCAAGGTATCAAATTGATCCTGACCTGTCCGCAGCTTGCCTTTCACCAAAGAAACGATATGCATCACATGGGAATAACGTTCGATCACCATCAGTTCAGGCACGCACACGGTGCCTGCTTTGCAGACCCGGCCCAGATCATTGCGCCCCAGGTCAACGAGCATGATATGCTCCGCCCGCTCTTTGGGATCATTGAGCAGTTGCCGCTCCAGTTTTTTGTCCTCTTCCACACTGTCACCGCGATGGATCGTGCCTGCGATAGGACGGGTGCTGACCGCCTGGCCTTCGCGGCGCACCAAAATCTCCGGCGAGGAGCCTATCAGTTCGCACTCCGCAAAACGCAGATAGTACATATAGGGCGAAGGATTGACCGCACGCAAGGCACGGTAGACTTCAAAAGGCTCGGCATTGACTTTGCCCGCCAACCGCTGGGAAAGTTGAACCTGGATAATATCACCGGCACGGATATAATCCTTGCACTTAGCCACATCTGCAAGGTATTTTTTCTTGCTTACATTGGAGGTAAGTTTTAAAGGATGGGCCGGTTTTCGCCGGGCTGGCTTGGGCAGAGGGGCGCTCAGTTTTTTCTCCAATTCATTGATGCCGGCCTGGGCTCTGCGATAGGCTGTTTCCGGACGGCCGGTAACATGGACATTGGCCACAATTTTGATGACATGCTTGACATGATCAAAGATAAGCAGGTTTTCCGTGAAAAAGAGCATGGCTTCGGGAAGACCCAAATCATCAGGATTGCGTCCCGGCAGGCGTTCAAAATACCGCACCATGTCATAGGCCAGATAGCCCACCGCACCGCCGTGAAAGGGCGGCAGGCCCTTTACCGGCACCGGCTGGTAGCGGTTCATCAGGGTACGCAAAGCCGCCAACGGGTCGCCGCCATGGCCCATGATCCTCGGCGTCCCATTCACCGTGTGGCATACGACGCCGCCGAGGATGGATATGGTCTCGGAAGGCTCGATGCCCAAAAAGGAATAGCGCGCCACTTGTTCTCCGCCTTCCACGCTTTCCAAAAGAAAAGCCTGGCGGGCCTTGTGGGCAATTTTTAAAAAAGCCGAGACCGGCGTTTCCACATCCGCCGGAAATTCCTTGTACACGGGAATCAGATTGCCCTTGCTGCATAGTTGTTTGAAGGTTTTCAAATCGGGAAACATGGCGTTGTCCTTTTATTTTTGATAAGCATCCTTGGGGTCAAAGACCTTCTCGCCGTCTTCGTTCAAGCTGCCGTCCTGCTCAATTTTCCGGTAAAAACAGGAGCGGAAACCCGTATGACAGGCACCGCCCACCTGCTCGATTTTCATCAGCACTGCATCCTGGTCACAATCAAGACGTATTTCCTTGATGTGTTGCACGTGCCCTGAAGACTCCCCTTTTTTCCAGAGTTGTTGCCTGGACCGGCTGTAGTAATGAGCCACGCCCGTGGTGATGCTCAGATTCAGGGCTTCTTCATTCATGAAGGCCACCATCAACACCTCGCCATTATGGGCGTCCTGGGCAATGGCAGTAACCAAGCCCTGGCTGTCAAACTTCATGTTTTCCGGAATAGTCATTGGTTTTTCTCCTTTGCAGTATAGTAAGCGGCCTGCTTTCAGCCGTATTTTGATTCCTGGCGGTCCGGGTAAGCGGCCCTTATCAACGGGTCCGCGGGGATCTGAGCAAGCGTACCGGAATGTGATGGCGATGCAAATAGCGTTTGGCCTGGCCAATGGAATATTTACCATAGTGAAAAATACTGGCCGCCAGCACGGCATCCGCCTTGCCTTGATCGAGCACATCCACCAGATGCTGCAAATGGCCGGCGCCTCCGGAAGCAATCACCGGCACGCTCACCGCTTCGGCCACTGCCTTGGTCAGGGCAATGTCGTATCCATTCTGTGTACCATCGCTGTCCATGGAGGTCAATAAAATTTCGCCCGCGCCGAGGCGCACGGCCTTACGGGCCCAAGCCAAGGCATCGATCCCGGTGGGGGTGCGACCGCCATGGATGAAAACTTCCCAGCCTGTGCCTTTGGTCTTGCGCCGGGCGTCAAGGGCCACCACGATGCAACTGCTGCCGAACATTTCCGAGGCTTCCCTAATCAACTCCGGATGTTGCACCGCCCGGGTGTTGATGGAGATTTTGTCAGCGCCGGCCTTGAGCAAAGCCCGTATGTCCCCACAGGAGCGGATGCCGCCACCCACTGTCAAAGGCATGAAAATTTCATCGGCGCACCGCTCCACCACGTGCAGCATGGTCTGGCGGCTCTCCACGCTGGCCGTGATGTCCAAAAACACCAGTTCATCGGCTCCGGCCTGGTCATAAACCTTGGCCTGTTCCACCGGATCGCCGGCATCGCGCAGATGCACAAAATGCACGCCTTTCACAACCCGGCCGTCCTTGACATCCAAACAGGGAATAATGCGTTTGGCCAACATAAACTTATCCTAGGTCGCAGCGGCGATGGCGTCTTTCAAGTCCACCGCCCCCGTATAAATGGCTTTGCCGATAATAAAACCATTGACGCCGTATTGTTCCAAATTTTTAAGGTGATTGATATCCTTGATGCTGGAAACGCCGCCGGAAGCAATGAGCGGGATATTCACCGCGCAGGCAATGGCCTTGATGCTGCGAAAATTGGGACCGGACATCAAGCCGTCCCTTTTGACATCAGTGTAAATGATTTGTTTAACTCCCGCTTTTTCCAGTTCCCTGGCGAATTCAATGGCCGGCTTATTGGTGGTGTCCACCCATCCCCGCACCGTCACCTTGCCGTCCCGCGAATCCAATCCCACCACAATGCGGGAACTGCCGAACTGTTTCAGCGCTTTTTTCAGGAAATCCTCGGACAAAGCGTTGGTTCCCAAGATGACACGGCGGATGCCATTGTCCAGGATTTCCTTGATCAGATCGAGGTCGCGAATGCCGCCGCCGAATTGCACCGGCACCCTGACCGCTTTGGCGATTTGATAAACATATTTTAAGTTCTTGGGTTCGCCGGTCAGGGCGCCGTCCAGGTCCACCACATGCAGGTATTTGGCTCCTTTAAGTTGCCAAAGTTTGGCCATGGAGGCCGGTTCCTTGGAGTAGACTGTTTCATCTCTTACCTCGCCCCGCACCAGGCGCACACAGCGGCCTTTGCGTAAGTCTATTGCTGGGTAAACTTTCATGCGTGCTCTCCTATGCTGCTAGTAGTCGCGCAAGATTATGATAAACCTTGAGCCCTTGGGCTTGACTTTTTTCCGGATGAAATTGCATGGCGCATAAGTTGCCTTGACTGACGGCAGCCGTTACCTCTTTGCCGTAATCCGTGGTGGCCAGGACAATGGCAGGATCTTGGGGATCACAATAATAGGAATGAACGAAATACATATAGGTTCCTTGCCGTATGCCCTGAACCAGGGGATGATGTTTTTTAAAATGCAGTTCATTCCATCCCATATGGGGTACGGTCAAGGTCTTGGGAAAAGGCCGCACCCGGCCCTTGAAAATGCCCAAGCCTGAATGCACTCCGAACTCTTCACTTTTCTCAAAAAGCAATTGCATGCCCAGGCAAATGCCCAGAAAGGGTTTGCCGGACAAAGCACTTTCTTTGAGGGCCGCCACCAGGCGCATGCGGGTCAGATGTTCCATCGCCTGACCAAAAGCGCCTACCCCGGGCAGAATTACCGCCCGGGCCCGGCGCAGGGCTTTGGCCGTGGAGACAAAGGCCGCAGGCAAGCCCGCGGCAGCACAAGCCTTTTGCACGGAATGTAAGTTGCCCATTTTATAATCCACAATAGCAACGGTCATGACGGTTCGTTTCCCAGCCTTTCCGGTTCAATCGCTTTTCTCTGTCCCTGGCGCCAAGGCCGGATCTGCCCTGCGCCTACGCAATAGTCCAGGGTTAAGTCAGAGACGTGCTGATAATCAGATCAGGCCTTTGGTACTGGGAATGCCCTTTTCCTTCGGATCTTTGGCCACGGCCTGGCGCAGGGCGCGCCCCAGGCCTTTAAAGGCTGCCTCCACCAGGTGATGGGTATTGCCGCCGGCTTGTTGCACCATGTGCAAGGTCATGCCCAGGGTATTGGCCAGGGCCCGCATAAACTCCACCACCAGTTCCGTATCAAAGGCGTTGAGCCGTTTTTGCTTCAGTTTCAATCCATAGGCAAGGTACGGCCGGCCGGAAATATCGAGCGCCACCTGGACCAGCGATTCGTCCATGGGTATAAGCGACCAGCCGTAACGGTTAATGCCCTTTTTATCACCCAGGGCTTTGCCGATGGCTTGCCCTAAAGTAATCCCCATATCCTCCACCAAGTGATGCTGATCCACCTCCAAATCACCTTGGGCGGTAATGGTGAGATCCATTTTGCCATGAGCAGCCATGAGCGTCAACATGTGTTCCAGGAAAGGAATGCCGGTCTTTAGCTTGGCCTGGCCTTGTCCGTCCAGGTTCACTGCCAAGGCAATGGTCGTTTCCTTGGTTTCCCGTTTAAGCTGCGCCCGCCGGTCTTTAGGTCCAGCCATGCTTTCCTCCTTGTTGATCCCTTTTATAACCGGTATGCGGCGGTTAGATTCTGTATTTCCAACATCTACGTTTTTTCGCAGCTGAAGGCGTCCCGGCCATAACAATATCTCCACCCGGTCGGGGTAGATAATTTAAGCCGTAGGGGCACGGCATGCCGTGCCCCTACCCACGCCAAAGACAGCAAGCTGCAAGACCTTGTAAGTGTTTACTTCCGGCTTGGCCGGCTTAGCTCGTTCTTGTTGCGGAAAGGTCATTTTCTCCGTCTCCTCTCCCCCAATGTTTGTTGGGGGAGAGGCCGGACAAGGGAGAAAAGCCTTTGATTTTAAGGATAATCCCTCGCCTCAATCTTCCCTGTGTCCGGAGCGGGTATTCCAAGAGGAGAGGAATATTTTATTAAGATTAAAAAACGCTTCCAGCAACAAGAACTACTTTCATCATTCAACAGCCGCGGCCTGCTGCATCACCGCCGCCAACCGCTGGTTGTCCTCGGGCCGGCCCACGGTAATGCGCAAGCAATGACGCAACCGCTCATCCTCACCAAAGCCGCGAATGGCGATATCCGCCTCG
Organism: uncultured bacterium; assembly: GCA_964454395.1. Classification (GTDB taxonomy): domain Bacteria; phylum Oederibacteriota; class JAAXVQ01; order JAAXVQ01; family JAUVAV01; genus CAVQBK01. The sequence goes on from CAYVTN010000130.1 coordinate 7,396, forward strand.
GCGCAAGCCGCCTTCAACGCGGCAGCCCCGGGATGGGAAACCAGGATGAAATTGGCCTGGCTCGGATAGACCGTGATACCCGGGCATGCGGCCAACTGGCTACTCAGGGTTTGCCGTTCTGTTTTAATCAATTCGGCTTGCTGACGCCAATGACCTTTCCGGGCCAGCGCCCATGTAGCAGCCACCTGGGCCAGTCGATCCACATTGTAGGGCAGACGCACCCGCTCCAACAGATCAACCACTATGGGATGGGCCAGCAAATAACCAACACGCACCCCGGCCAGGGAAAAGGCTTTGGATAAGGTGTGCATGATAACCACTTGCGGGTAGCGCTCCATCAGACCTGCATAGGATTGATCGGAAAACAGACGGTACGCTTCATCAATGACCACCAGGCCTTGCGAAGCCTCACAAATCGCCTCCACCTGATCCAGAGGATAGGACATGCCCGTTGGATTGTTGGGAGCAGCAATGAATACCATCCGGGCCTGCTCCTGGCGACATGCGGCCAGCAGATTATCCATGGGCAAG
>CAYVTN010000131.1:0-5974 GCA_964454395.1 uncultured bacterium
CAATATTGAGGCCTTTTAATTCAACACCCTTGAGCAGGTTGAACTTGATGGAGGCAATGCGAACCTCATGGTGCAGCCGGGCCGAAAGCTTCTGCTGGGCCTGGTCTTTTAGCTTTTCCCAGGGAATCATGCGGGGCACGATCACCAAGGCCGCTGCGGCCGCTGCCAGAAGCACGGCCAGCACGATCAATACCATCTTCCCGCCACGACGTGATGTTGTTTTGTTGGGCATGGATTAAGGCCTCCGTTTATGAGGAACGTCTGCCGGCCCGGACTGCACTGACCACGGCATCAGCACTTTCCGGATCACCGGCTTTTTCCTCGCTGGTTTCCACCACGGCGCTGGGTTTAACTTTTTCACGAATCTTGTCCTCGATGGTCTTGGCCACGGCAGGATTTTCCCGCAAAAAGGCCTTGGCCGCTTCCCGGCCCTGACCGATACGCTGGCCGTCAAATGAGAACCACGATCCGGCTTTTTCAACAATGTCATGTGCCACACCCAGATCGATTAAATCGCCTTCCTTGGAAATCCCTTCCCCGAACATAATATCAAAAGTAGCCACGCCAAAGGGCGGCGCCACTTTGTTTTTGACCACTTTGACTTTGACCCGGTTGCCCACCACGTCCGTGCCTTGTTTAATGCTGTCCACGCGGCGGATATCAAGCCGCAGGCTGGCGTAAAATTTCAAGGCCCGGCCGCCGGTCGTGGTTTCGGGATTGCCGAACATGACGCCGATTTTTTCCCGCAGCTGGTTAATGAAAATAATGGACGTATTGGACCGGCTGCTGACCGCGGTTAATTTGCGCAAAGCTTGAGACATGAGCCGGGCTTGCAATCCCATATGGGAATCGCCCATGTCGCCTTCAATTTCCGCGCGCGGCACCAGGGCGGCTACGGAATCGATGACAATCACATCGAGGGCGCCGGAACGCACCAGGGTCTCGGTGATATCCAGAGCCTGTTCTCCTGAATCGGGCTGCGAGATTAAAAGATTGTCCACATCCACACCGATCTTGCGGGCATACTCAGGATCCAGGGCATGTTCGGCATCGATAAACGCGGCCTGGCCGCCTTGTTTCTGCAGCTCGGCGATGATATGCTGGGCCAGCGTGGTTTTACCGGACGATTCGGGTCCATAAAGTTCTATAATTCTTCCCCGGGGAATGCCGCCCACGCCGATGGCCAGATCAAGGGAGAGTGAACCCGTGGGGATGACACTGACATCGGCCACCGGACGTTCCCCGAATTTCATGATTGTTCCTTTACCGAATTGTTTCTCTATTTGTGAAATCGCTAAATCAAGTGCTTTGGTCTTTTCGCTGGACATGCTCTGCCTCCGCCATAAAATTGGACGCCTTATTTTTAAGAGCCACGGTGAAATGTGAAGTCAAAAAGGTGAAAAAATACTTAAAATAAAGGCATTTTTGAAGTGAAATTCTAGCACGCCCCGGGAAAAGGTGTCAAGACCATAAACCCAAAGCCCTGGTTCAGGCCACCATTTCTTTCAGTTGTATGGCCCGGATAAAAAGGTCCACCAAGTTGGGATCAAACTGGGTCCCTTTATACCGCTCCAGTTCTTCCAAGGCGGTCTGATGGTCCATGCCCCGGCGGTAGGGACGGTCGCTGGCCATGGCATCATAGGAATCAGCCACGGCAATAATGCGGGCAAACAAAGGAATATCCTCGCCTTTCAGTCCGTCGGGATAACCGTTGCCGTCATAATATTCGTGGTGATGCCTCACCCCATCGGCACCTTCGGGCAGGAAATGAATGGAACGGACAATGTTTTCCCCTAACTCGGGATGATGACGCACCACGGCCCATTCCTCATCTGTCAGGGGCAGCTTTTTTTGCAGAATATGCTCGGGGATGCCGATTTTCCCAATATCATGCAGCAAAGCCACATATTCCAGACGGCGCTGCACTAATTCCTCCATGTTCAAGGCTTTGGCAATTACCAGGGAATAACGGGCCACCCGCGCGCTGTGGCCAAAGGTAAAGGCATCTTTGGTTTCCACCGTAGTGATAAGGGCCCGGATGGTGCCATTGAAATAGTTTTTCATTTCATCATAAATTTCAAGGTTTTCCAAAGCCACGGTGGCCATGCAGGAGAGCACTGACAAAAATTTAAGATCCGCTTCCCCGAAAGCATTGACGCCGCCAGGGCGGTACAGGACAATGGCGCCCAACAGCCGCTGTTTGCGCAAAAAAGGCATGGCCAGCAAGGATCCGGTATTGAGCATGCCGTTAAAGCAGGCCCGGTACTGGCTGTTGCTGGCCATATCCTCGATCAGCAGCGGTTTCTGGCTTTTTTGAACCCATTCCAGAATGCCATGATCCACACTGAAAAGCTGCCCTGAAGTCAGCTTTTCAGCCGTGCATAGCCGTTGGTAGCGGTACTGCTCCGGACCCTGGGGAGCAAGTACCAACAGGCCCCGCTCCGGTTTCAGCGTGCTGCGTACCTGTTCAAACAACGTGTCTCCGATTTCATCGATCTCGCTGGTTTCCTTGATGCGTTTGCTGATCTCGTCCAGGCTGGAGAGGCCGAAGAACTTCTTTTCAAAGGAGTAATTTCCCGACGCCACAGTACTTTCAAGATGTTTTTGCTGGTCCAAACGCCGGTTCTTCTGCAATACATAACGGACGGCTTCGGTGACCATTCTAATGTCAAAGGGTTTGATGATAAAATCGTCGACCCCCGCATTGATGGCCATGGATGCAATTTCCACCGTGCTATGAGCGGTAATAATAATAATGGGAATCCGTCTGCCGTATTTCTCCCGGATCTGCTTGATGAATTCAAACCCGTCAACTTTGGGCATCAATAAATCGGTCAGGATCAGATCATAAGCCGCCTGGTCCAGCAATGCCCATCCTTCCTCGGCATCGGCGGCCGTGTTCACTTCATGGCCCCGGTCCTCCAAAATGACCGCCAGCGACTCCCGGATGGCAAGTTCGTCGTCAACCACCAATAAGTTTGACATGGTAACCCCTTTGGCACGCAATCGTTTGGGTTATTATCGGCAGGAACATCGGAAAATTGAGTGGGGGGGTTAAATCACTTGGATGGCCGGCCCGGGGTTTGATTCTGTGTCTCCACGATAGCCGTATTTAATGCCGGGGGCGTCCTAATTAGTTCCTGTTGCGGAAAGGTTATTTTAGCCAAAACCTTTGCAAGGGTTGGAATCCTACCCTTGGGCGGCATTGAAGAAAACCGCTTCAGCCCCGATCAGAATCGATATTATGATGAAAGGGACGCTACGCAGCGAGCGGTTTTCTTCTCTGAGGCGGTTTGCTATGCAAACCGACGACCGGCCGGGGCAAAGGAAAACAAGAAAATATTAATTTATGGTCTTTAACGTTGCGTGCTGCCTGTACCTGGAACGGGTATGCGACTCGGCGTGAGACATCATTTTTATTTCCGGCTTTGCCGATTTAAAGATAGGCGTCTTGATTCATAAGGTAGGATTGCACATAATCGCGCACGCCGTCTTCCAGGGATCGGAAGGTTCCGGAAAAGCCGGCTTGGCGCAATTTGTCCATGGCGGCCTGGGTATGATATTGATAGCGGTCCCGCAAGGCTTCGGGCATGTCGATAAACTCGATCTGCGGGGTTTTGGCCATGGCCGCGAATACGGCCTGCACCAAATCCTTCCAACTACGGGCCTGGCCGGTGCCGAGGTTGAACAGACCATTGGCATCTCGGTTGGTCAGCAGCCACCACATGACCTCCACCACGTCTTTCACATAAATGAAATCGCGGACTTGTTCCCCGTCGGCGTAGCCGGGGTGATAGGATTTGAAAAGGTTGACGCTGCCGCGCTGCTGAATCTGGCCAAAGGCCTTATGCACCACACTGCGCATGTCCTCTTTGTGGTATTCATTGGGACCATAAACATTGAAAAATTTTAGTCCCGCCATCCGGGCGATGGCTCCGGAACGGATGGCCCACAAGTCCAGCAGATGTTTGGAGTAGCCGTACATGTTGAACGGTTTCAACGGTATGGTGGCGGATAAATCATCATTGTAGCCCAGCGTGCCGTCGCCATAGGTAGCCGCCGAACTGGCATAGATGAAGCGGATCTGATGGCCCAGGGCCCATTCCGCCAGACGCCGGGTGTACTGGTAATTATTGCGCATCAGGTAGTCGCTGTCCCGTTCAGTGGTGGCGCTGCAGGCGCCCATATGCACAATGGCCTCAATGTGATTGGGCAGGGCATCATGGTTGATTTTTTCCAGAAATTCACGCCGGTCGAGATAACCCTCAAAACGGCGGTTGACCAGATTCTTCCATTTGTCACTCTGGTCCAAAGCATCCACGATTAAAATGTCTTCGCGGCCCTGCTGATTTAACTTCCATACAAAGGCGCTGCCGATAAAACCCGCGCCACCGGTCACGACAATCATGGGTTGCTCCTCTTGTCTTCCTGTTCTGTGCCCAACATAGTAACATAGCTTTTGATTTTATCAACCATATCTTGGATGGGACAGACCTCATTCACCAGTCCGGTTTTAATAAGCGACTTGGGCATACCGAACACCACGCAGGTGGATTCATCCTCCGCCAGCAGCAGACCGCCTTGGCGTTTGATGGCCTGACCGCCCAAAGTGCCGTCGTGCCCCATGCCGGTCAGGACCACCCCCAGACAATTGGGCCCATACACGCGGGCCGCGGCTTCCATGGTCTCATCCGCCGCCGGGCGCACACTGTTGCGAGTCGGACCCTGGTTGAGGACCACGATTTCCCGGTCCTTTCGGGCCACAATGCCCATATGATAATTGGTGGGCGCGATGTACACTTTTCCCGGAAGTATCACATCGCCTTCCTGGGCTTCCTTGACTTGCAGGGCGCAGACAAAATTGAGACGTTCGGCCATGGATTTGGTGAACCCCGCGGACATGTGCTGAACGATTAGGACGGCGGCCGGAAACTCGGCCGGCAATTTGGGAATGACTTCATACAAGGCTCTCGGCCCGCCGGTGGAGCTGGCGATCACGACTACCTTGTGGCCGTTGGCCGCCAACTGCGTGGTCCGGGGCAGGGTGGGAATTTTTTCAACTTCTAAAAATTTTAAGCGTTTGGTGTCCACCCGGCTGGCGGTACGGACTTTGGCCACCAACTCCTGGGCCACGGTATCCAAGTCCAGGCTGATCGGGCCTGATGGTTTGGCGATAAAATCCACTGCCCCGTATTCCAGGGCTTTGATGGTTTTTTCACCGCCTTCGGCGGCATAAGCCGAAAGCATCACCACGGGCGTAGGGCATTCGCTCATGATATAGCCTAAGGCTTCCAGCCCTTGCAACTTGGGCATTTCTATGTCCATTGTCACCACATCGGGATGGTAATCGGTGACTTTCTGGATGCCTTCCAGGCCATCACGGGCCGTGGCAATTACTTCAATGTCTTGGGCTTGATTGAGGATGTTGCTGATGGTTTTGCGCATAAACGCAGAATCATCCACCACCAGCACTCGGATAAGACGTTGGCTGTTCACAGGGGGCCAGTGGTTTGTTTTATTTCGCCAAGGCGCGCTCGACCGCTTCCAACACCCGGGGCGGTTGAAAAGGCTTGATCACAAAGTCCTTGGCGCCGGCGGCAATGGCTTCGATCACCATCGCTTGTTGCCCCATGGCACTGCACATGATAATCAAGGCGTTGGGATCTTCCTTGATGATCTCTTTGACCGCCTCGATCCCATTGACCTCGGGCATAATGATATCCATGGTGGTAAGGTCGGGTTTGAGCTTCTTGTACAGTTCCACGGCTTCTTTTCCGTCCTTGGCTTCACCCACAATTTCATAGTTCTGTTTGGACAGAATTCCCTTGATCATGACCCGCATAAAAGCAGCATCGTCGGCGATGAGGATCCTAGCTGGCATTAGCGCTCCTCCTGGTTGTGATGTTCTGGCAATCCGGGCGACATGGCGCCTGGCAGGCTATCCATGGACGCTTGTTCGATCTGAAGCGTTTCC
>CAYVTN010000131.1:5984-7896 GCA_964454395.1 uncultured bacterium
CTGCTCCGATAAAATTTTATCAAAATTCAGCATAATCAAAATCCTTCCCGGCAGTTTGGCAATCCCCGCCAAATACTCCCCTGAAATATCGGCAATCATGCGAGGTGCCGATTCCACTGCATCCACGGGAATCCTTAACACTTCGGTAACCTCATCGACAATCATGCCCAAGATCTGGTTGTCCACTTCCACTTCCATGATACGCTGCTTGTTTTCTCCCGTTTTAACAGGCAGATCAAAGCGTCGCCGTAAATCAATGATCGGTATGATCCGGCCCCTTAGATTAATGACGCCTTCAATGAATTTCGGCGCCCGGGGCACCCGGGTGATTTCCACCAGCCGCAGGATTTCATGCACCTGATTGATCGGGGCGCCGAACTCTTCATCCCCCAGGCGGAAGACCACCATTTTGAATTCGTTTTTGACTTCTTTTTTTTCGTACATATCAAATTACCCGCTCACCGGTCAGGGCGGTGCGTACCCGGATCATGCCGTCAGAGGAGGAAAACTCCAGCGACCGGCCCACCGTGCCGCCCGTGTCTTCGGCGGTCAGGGGAATCCCCTCGCCCTTCAGGATGCCTTTGACCGCAGCCACATTCCGGGCACCGATATTCATGCCGGCATGGTTGTTTTTGCTGTCAAAGGCAAACATGTTGGCGCCGCCGACGATTTTAGCACATAACCGCTCTTTGGGAATGCCCATTTTTTCCAGCCGGGTCAACATAGCCGCCAAGGCCGTGTCCGCAAATTTAGCCGGATTGATTTCCTGGCGAAAATGCATCTGTTTGGAATCGGGTAACATCACATGGGCCATGGCCGCCACCCTGCTAGCTTTGTCCCACAGCGCCAAGCCCACACAAGAGCCCAGGCCGAACGTCACCAACAGGTCTCCATCCCGAGCCAGTTTCCAAGAGGCCATCCCTACTTTAATTCGCTCCGGCATCGATCACCCCAGCTGCTTTGGCAATGGATTTCACTATTGTATCCAAGGTTCCCGGTTCGGGAATCAAAAAGAATGTGCCCGTAATCTTAGTTTCGGTCTCGATGATATCCGTCTGAAGCATCAGCGCATATTGGGTTTCCTGGGAAATCTCCACCAGGATGGTCTCCAAAATGGCGGTCATGACATCAATGGCCAGTGCCGGGACGGAGGGAATCATGCGCAGGTCCAAAAATTTGGCCAGTGCATTTAAATAGGCTCCGGAAAGAATGGTGCCCAGCTCTTTAAGCGCCGAAAGTTTCATTTCGTTCATCAAGGTCTGCGAGCCCAGGTTGTTGCCCAGCAGCATGTCGGTAAGCATTACCAAATTTTTGTGGGGAAAGGTTACCAGGATTTTTGAAGGCAGATCCCCGAAAACTTCCAGGTAGATGCCGGCCACGATTTCTTCGGCGCCGCCCACCAGCTCGGGCACTTCTTCCACCGGCACAATCATCACTTTGGGCACCGACATGCCGATCGTGCGCCCGACCATTTGCGACAGTGCTGTAGCTGCGTTACCGGCGCCGATATTGCCCAGTTCCTGCAAGGCGTCGCGATAGAATTGATTGATTTGGCTGGGATCATTCATCTTGGCTACTCCTTCTCGTGTTCAACTTTTTGGATCGCCTCCACGACGCTGGTCGGCTGGAAAGGCTTGATTAACGATCCTGATCTGAACGGTAGTTTCAATATCAACAGTGGTTTGCGCGTTGCGCGCAAGCTGTTACTGGATTTGGCGGAAAAAGGCATTGCCGTTTTACTGGCCAGGCAAAAAGCCTTGTTGGACTAAACCGCGCAGACCGGGATAAAAAGAATGTTTCACGCCTGACTTCCGGGCGCAAGCAGCCGACAACCAGAAGCTTGAGCAACTAATTGCTCAGCCTCCCGGGACCGATAAGTTTGAGCCCTGCATACAAAATGTTGATTTGTGTT
>CAYVTN010000132.1:0-7892 GCA_964454395.1 uncultured bacterium
AGATGGAAATCTTAGTATGGCGGTAAAAATTAATGAAGCTTACTATACTCGAGATTTAGACTTGCGAGCTTCAATGCAGTATATTTTATTTAATCTTCACCATAATACGGCAAGGGTGCTGGCCGAATGGCAAGGCCGTGGGTATGACATAAGCCCATATTTTCATGATAATAATCTTGGATCTGTTCATGTATCTCGGCAATCAAATGGGTCCATAAGAGTCAACCACTCCGCTTTACATTTGATTATGGATGAAAATGTCATTACACCTCCGGGTGGTCATCAAATACAAAAACATACGCCTATATATATGATTTATGAAAACCAGCATCCAACATTAGGCACCACCCGAGAAGTAGTTCCGGCACTATGGAAGGATCATCAATTACATGTTGTTGTTAACAATTTACAGCAACAATTAACGGTTAAAGAAGTCATAAGTTTTGATGATGATAATGCTTTAGGCGAGTGGACTCTAAGCCGGCCGATAACCATTATTAATCAAAACGGTCCATCTGAACAAAAGGTTGCCCGAAATCCGGTGCCAACAATCGTAGGTGAGGAAAATTCAGACATTGAGACTGCGCCAATGGTACATGGCAGCGGGGTGGGGTCGCAAGTGTTCTGGCGTTCAGGCGGATTAGGAATTACCTATTCAGAAATGGCTTATGCAGATTACACTTTGCCTGGGTTAGTTGGCGCCAGAGATCCTCAAGCAGCCCTTATGGCCGCCGTTTATGATCTGGATGCTATTAAAAGTTTCTGGAGATTAACGGTTAGCGCAGATCACACCGGCAAGCCTGTTCTTCAGGTGACACCAAAGAATCCTGAAGTACTGAACCATCAAAATCCGAATGATGTGCAATATCAAGCCATGATTAAGCCATTGATGCAACTGGTTAAAATCGGTGAACGGCTTGGTTATAAAGAAATCAATGTTAATATGTGCTGCCCCGCCAGAGGTGTAAGAATAGGAGGCGGGGGCTATGAATTAATGCTCAATCCTGGTCTGGCCGAAAAAGTTATTCGTGAGGTGTCATCAGCTGTCCAATTGCCCGTGTCGGCTAAAATTCTTTTGCTCCCCCAGAAGGAAGATCATAACCAGCCTGATGGCAAGGCCACCGCGGCTTTGGCGCAAAGACTTGTGACGGCCGGCGTAAACCGGTTGGTCATCCAAGCCCAGGTCATCGGCGGGCACCGCAATTATCCGGAAGTTGTTAAATTCATAAGTGAACAAGTGAAGAAACCCATTAGCTATAATGGCGGCATTGAATCCTTGGCACCTGCTGATCAAACAAAAAAAAGCCCGGAGGGATTGTCGCTTGATCTTGATAGCTTACGAAAATACTTTGCAGGCACAAGTGTTGATAGATTCATGATTGGCCAGGTGTTATTAGGGAGCCCATGGAAGCTGATGGGGAAATCACCGACTGATTTGGAAATATTTGATTATCTTATGCCCCATGCCAGATACCTGGCTGATATAAATTTTGGCCAAGGCCAAGTCGGGTTATTAATGATGAAACGGGAAATATTATACTACCTCCAATATTTGTCTGATGAAAGGCGTGAGGAACTTTCAAACCAAGTTGAGTCTGCTGCCCAGATAGAAGCTGTTTTAAATGTTTTGGAAAAAGCGAAGAAGACACTTGATCAAACTGTGCCGGGGGGACCAGCCACCAATTCACCTGATACCGAACAACAGTCCCTCCTTAGCCGTCAAACGGAACTGAAGCAGAGCCTAAGGGAAATTTACAAGGAAGTTGATGAATCACTCATAAAGTTGGTGAGCCAACAAGGTAGTTTTGCCGAATTTGCCAGTAAATTAATTGAGGCTTATGAATTTTCCGCCCATGACCCGCCGTCTCTGGAAAAAAGAATAAGCAAGCTGCTTGACTCCTGGGGGTTGAACGAGGTTACCCAGGAGCAGATCGATAGATTTATAGGGTACATCAAGACTGAACAGGGAGAACCATTTGTAAAGCAGGCTGCGGAATTTTATGCGATTGATCAGATTCTGAATAATCCTCATGTCAATGGCGCGCAGCAGCCCTGGCCATTATGGGGGTGGGCTATCCACATTGACGGCGACAATAGCCCCCGGGTTGTGGAATTAAGGGCCGGCATTTTGCCGATGCAGGGACTCAAGGCCCTTCAGGCAAATCAGTCGCATGACTTTTATGATCATGGGCTTTTTATGAGTGAAGTGCTGATCCAGGCGAAAAGATATTTAGGTGTGGATAACCGTATGAAAGTCCACAAACAAGATGTGTTTGAGCTTGACCTTGCCACGCAATCTGTCTCCGTATTGCGCATGAAAAATTTGTCAGCCATTGCCGGTCCGGAAAAAATAACCGATGAATGGGTGAAAAGCATGATGGATGCCATTAAACCCGGCGGCCATTTGCTGGTCTTGGTGACCATGGCCAGTCGCCATTCCGATCCAAGCCGTTCTGATTACGGGGATGCTGTTGTTGAAAAAATGATGGCCCAGGATGGCTGGACCCTAGCCACCGGTTACTTAACGGATAATGAACAGTATTATACGGAAAACTCAAATGATACCTCACATGGTACCTTGGAGCGGGTAGTGTTTGATTTTAAAAAGCCGGATAGACAATCCGCAAAAGCAGATGAAGCCCCTAACCCAACAAAGTCCACTGCCACATCACCTGAAAGTTCTTCCTACCGCATTGCCTATGAGGAAAACAGGAGCAAGATTGAAGCTGTTAACGATCCTTACCAGGGTGCTTTGGATAGTCTGCTCCAACGGGCCATGCCCGCTTATTTTAAATGGGACAAAACCGAAGCGGCCGCCATGGGCAAGCTGGGCAGGGCGCTCGAATTCACCATGGTTACAGACAACCGTTTACGGACTTTGAAAGGCCAGCCGGTTATTTATGTACCGCCGGGTTTGATTTCTTGGTATCTCCAGGGCGGAGCAAAAAAGGCGATTGCGGCCGTATTCATCACCGCAGTTATTTATCTCAGCGGATGGATGCGGTACCGTGTCATTAAGTACTGGCGCGGTGTGATGGCCGCTCATCAACAACAGGGTGATCCCATGAGAAACGCCGCCGATATTTTGGCGCGACACGTGTTCAATCAAGTTGGGCTGTCGCCTTCGGCGCTTTTGCTGGCTAGCTATAGAGCGCTGATCGCGCCTTATGGCGGCCGGACAACGCTTTCCCCGGGACAGGAAAAAGAATTGAACACGCGATTACGATTGCTGGGAAGAATGGTCGGCCGCTCAAGAACCGTAACCATGACCCTTGCGGGAAAAGAGATGCGGCTGCCGCTGCCCGGGAATCCCCCCCTAAGGCGGTTGATCATGCGCTTCTTGAGAAAGCAGCCGGGGATAACACTAAAGCGTCCAACCGTACCGTTCCGGCGGAGACGGGTCTCCTTCCGGGAGTCGGTATAGCCGGCGGCCGACGCCATTTATATTGCTTAGCCGCTTTAAAATTCAAATTGCAATTGGGTAATAAACAGATCCGATCCCGTAAACTGATGCGGTTTGAAGTCCTGATAAAGAACAATATAATCGGCCTGCAGCCGCCAGGCGGTGATTGGCTTCCAGTTCACACCCACCGTCAGGGCCTGGTAACGCGTTCCCGGGTTATGCACCCCGTCGCTGAAAAAAGCCACGCCATCTTCCCATTTGCCCGCCAGACTGACCACCTGATTGGGCAACAGATCCCATTGGGCCAACCCGTAATAGCCCTGCAGCCAGTGGCCATCCGGGCTTTTGGCCAGCCATTCGCCGGACAAGCGCAAGCTGTGAAATCTGACCAGCAGCTCCGGGCCCAACACGGCGACCGGGCCCTGCTGGTCAAGACCGGTGACTGGAATAAAATTGGTGCGCAGGGCCTGGCCGCCTTGCTGGATGCCGATGGGAAGATAGGATTCATTGTGCTGCGCCCATGACACCCATCCGCGCGAAGCGGACAGGCCGATAGACCATTGGTCCTGATCAGGGTCTGATGCTTCTTGTTGGCCGATGGATACCCGTCCGGTCAACTGGCTGGGGAAGAGGCCCGGCAGCATCAAAGCGCCGTTGCCTGTAACCAGGCCGGCTTGCGCTTCCACATGCCATCCCGGCCAGGGACCGGAAAAATTGGATTTGAAGGCAAGACCATAGGCATACTGATCCATGAAATTAAAGCCCAGTCCTGAAACCCAGCCGAAATTTCCAAAGCCGTAAAGCAACGATCTCTCCACCGTGGGCAGTAGCCGGGAGGATAACTGGTTCTCCAGCCCAAAGGGCACGGTAATCAGCCCGGCCTGGGCGTTTAACCAGGGCGCGGGGTTCCAGTTCAGATAAGCGGACTTGATCTCGCCCTTGCCGCCGGTGATGGCTGCTGTGGCCATAATACGCCAGTCCTGGCCGCTCAAGGGCGTGGCCAGGCTCACCTCCAGGCGGTTAAGGTACCCGCCGGTTTCATATTCTCCACCGGCAGCCGCAGGAACAGGCAGGGTGTTAAGGGGACCTTGCAGCTTATCCGTATGCAGGAGAAAGGCGGTCAGCCGGCCCTGGACATAACCATTAAAATCGTAATCAATCAGAGGCCGCTGGAGCCCGACAGCCAGACAGGGCCAGGCAAGCATCAGCAGGCCCGCAAGTAGCCTTAGTAGCGCCATGTCACCACCACCTTGCCACCGTCCTGGTCCGGAACCAGAGAAAAGCGAACACCCGGTGCTTGATCCAATGTCTGATGCTGATGGTACGCCAGCACGCTATACCCGATCAGCAGCCCCATGCCGGCGCCGGCCAGTACGTCAGCCGGCCAGTGGCGCCGGCTGTACAAGCGGGCATAACCTACCAAGCCGGCCAGAGGATAAGTGAGCCATTCGCAGTGATAGGCATCACCCAAAATCACGGCTGCGCAAAAGGCGGTCATGGTATGGCCGGAAGGGAAACTGTTGTTGCTGAATTTAAAGGTAAACCATTGCCTGTTGTAATGGCCAATGTCAGGGCGGGCCGACGAGGAGATGGTTTTAAGGATAATGGAAAAAAGCGCTACATTAATCTGGCCTTCCAGAGCCATGGCCGCCACCTGCTGATCATAGGCGCTGCCGAATTTGTACAAAGCCGCATAGCCAACCACATGCACCAGGCCGTCGCCGAGCAGGTTGAAGGGTGGAATGTATTTATCCTGCCAGTCATTACGGCGGTCCTGGATGGCGTAAAACCAGTCGATGTCGTGCTGCAAGGCCCAGGCTGTCATGCCTGCCATGCCCAGGGCCACACCATAACCGGCCAACGTGCCATGCACCGGAGAAGTGGCAATATCGCAGGCCTCGTCACCCGCGTTGTTCCAGAGTGAAGGCAAATGCTCTTGTTGTCCGAAGCAAGGCAGGTTCAGGCCTAAAAGACCGATAATAATCATCACCAAGCGAAAGCGGTTCATAGATGTCCTGTTGATTTTGTTGACCATTGGCCGGCCTCGCATCGCCGTATATGGCATTGATGCTCAGCATGAAAAATGCTATGCTGGCCAGGATTGCCCTTTAGATTACTCGAGAGCTTAATGGTTGTCAAATTTTTGTCTGATCAGGAAATAAACATGAAGATAACTTTTTTAGGTACAGGCACCAGTCACGGTATCCCGGTCATTGGCTGCACCTGCCGCGTATGCCAATCCCAGGATTCCAAGGACAAGCGCACCCGCGCGTCCATTGTGGTGGAAATCGGTCGGCAAACCATTCTGGTTGATGCCGGCCCGGAATTAAGGTTGCAACTGCTGAGAGCGCGTATTGGCCGCATTGACGCCATGTTGCTGACCCATGATCATGCCGATCATGTGGCGGGCGTCGACGACCTGCGGATTTTTTCCGAAAGAAGCCAAAAGCCTTTTCCTATTTACGGGCCGAAAACCGCGCTGCAGTCTTTACGACGCCGTTTTGACTATGTTTTCCGAAGAACCCAGGCCGGTGGAGGCAAACCCAATCTTGCCTTGATTCCGGTACGGGAGACTTTTTTTCTGGATGACATCAACGTGATTCCCATACCGCTCTGGCATGGGCGGGTGCGGGTGATGGGTTACCGCATCGGCGACATGGCTTATATGACCGATGTCTCGTCCATTCCCGAAGCCTCCTATGGTCTTTTAAAAAGGTGCCGTTTGTTGATTGTCGATGCCCTGCGCCAGGAACCACATCCCACGCACTTTAATCTGGCTCAGGCCATGGCGGAAGCCGGGAAAATCAAGGCTACGCAAACCTATTTCACGCATCTCTGCCACCTGTTGCCTCACCGGGAAACCAATCGCCGGCTGCCGGCCAACATGCATCTGGCTTACGACGGACTGAAAATAAAATTGTAGCAGAAGTGCCCGATAATCTGCCTGCGGGGTGTCCAATCAGATTGACGTTACCGGACCCGAAGCCTATAATAGTGCTATTGCATAAAGGAGTTTGGAATCATGCGTTATGCCAAAAGTTTTATCCTCTTGTTGATACTGTCCCTTCTTGGCTGTGCTCCGAGGGTATTGGTGCAGCCGGCGGCGGATTTGGAAAAATACAACCGCATTGCAGTTTTGCCTTTTGAATCGGACAGTTATCTGTCCACGGTGGGTCATCAACTGGCCGATGAAGTGGTAATTCAACTGCTCAAAAAAGTCCCTGACTTGGATATTGTGGAGCGTACCCGGATTGATGCGCTGCTGGAGGAACAAAACCTGGCTAAAAGCGGTTATCTTAGCCCGGAGACGGCCATTGTGGTGGGAAAAATGCTTGGGGTCAAGGGTATTCTGACGGGCAGCATCTCGCTGTCCGTGGGGGATGTCCGTACCACCAGGGACAACGAACAACGGGTGGCCACTGGTGTGGCCACAGTACGTTTTATTGATGTGGAGACGGGCAAAGTGCTTTGGGCCAGAAGGGAAAAAAGCGACTATACCTTGTTTAAATCTTTCGATGGCACGGGGGAAAGCTATGCGGTCAAGACAGATCATGAAATGATTCAGGAAATCATTGATGATTTAGCCAAGGATGTCATCAAACCTTTTTATCCGCATTATGAATACCAGTATTAAGGGGCAGAGCGCGTGCTGTCCCCGGCGTGTGCAGGAGCGTATTGCAATACGCCCCTACACGACGGCTTAAATTATCCACTAAAAACATAGATGTGGAAAATACAGAATCTGACAAACTTTGGATAAGCCATGAAGTTGAACATCGAGGACCAACAACATCTGCTGGGATTGGCCAGGGAGGCTATCACCACCTGCCTGCGCCAAGGCCGTGGCACCCTGCCGCCTTTGCCGCCGGGCCTGTCATCAACCTTGGGACAAAGCGATGGCAGCGGCGCTTTTGTCACCTTGCACCTCCATCACCGTTTGCGCGGTTGTATCGGCGTGCTGGAGAGTAACTTGAGCCTGGCCGGGACGGTTCGGCGTATGGCCCTGGCCGCGGCCCTGGATGATCCCCGCTTTCCCGCCCTGACGGTAAGTGAATTGCCCCATATCGCCATTGAGATCTCCGTTTTGTCCCCCAAACGCCTCGTTAAGGACGTCCATGAAATCGAACTGGGAGAGGATGGCATTGTTGTCGAAGGTCAAGGCCGCCACGGTGTGTTTTTGCCCCAAGTTGCCCCGGAGAATAACTGGGACCTTGAAACCTTTCTGGGTGAGTGCTGTGAGCATAAGGCCGGTCTGCCCCGTTTGGCCTGGAAAACGGGGCAGACCCGCATCTATGCTTTTCGTGCCCAGGTTTTCGGAGAAAAATAGGTACTACTCAGGTCTCCTGCATATCCAAGCTGACCAAGCCGGAAGTGCACCTTGGGCCATTTTGCCAAAGTCGAGTAATAAATTACCCCGCAAGCAAGGGGGATCATCCTTGGGGCATAAAAAGCATTTAGGTCTTTGCCCATGCAACCGACAATAGTCTAA
>CAYVTN010000133.1:0-7887 GCA_964454395.1 uncultured bacterium
TCCATCATTTCTGCCATATAATTGATGGAGCGATGGCACATGACCAGGTTAAGGTCAGCCGTATGGGCGCTGGCAAATTCGTCGTATTCCGAATTGCCGCTAAAGGTGGCGTGCAGCGTAATCCCGCATTTTTCAAAGATCCGTTCAATTTCGAAGGCATCGCCGCCGATGTTGTATTCACCGAGCAAGTTCACAACGTACTTACCCTCCTTGCGGGTATGCTTTAATCCCACCACGTCGGTGAAGACTTTGTTGTTGGCAATATGGTGGCCGGCCGACTGGCTGACCCCCTTATACCCTTCACAGCTGAATCCGAATATATTGACATCAGGGTATTTTTCTTCCATTTCACGGGCCACGGCATGGACATCGTCACCAATGAGTCCCACCGGACAAGTGGCATAGATCCCGATAGCTTTGGGGTGAAAGAGCTCCACCGCTTCCTCGATGGCTTTTTTCAGTTTTTTCTCGCCGCCAAAGATAATATTCTCCTCTTGCATGTCCGTGGACAAGGCGTAGGTCATGAAGTTGTCGTGGCGGTCGCTTTTGGGTTTGGTCTGGTTGCGGCGTGTAAGCCAGGCGTAAAAGCTGCATCCGATCGGACCGTGCACAATATGAATAATATCCCGGGTCGGCCCCAGCACCACGCCCTTGCACCCCGCATAAGCGCAGCCGCGCATGGTCAGGATGCCGGGAATGGTGCGCGTATTGGCCTTGATTTCCCGGCCCGCTCCGGCCGTATCGTTGATCACGATCTGTTTATCCCGTTTGCGGGCCACTTTAGTGGGATATTTTTTCAGCAGTTCCTCTTTGACTTCCTGTACTTCTAAGGGTCTGTGCTTTTTCATGATTCCTGCTCCTTTACTCGTCTAATACGGCGTCGCCGTCTTCCCCGGTACGGATACGGATGGCTTCCTGCACAGGCAGGACAACTATTTTTCCATCCCCTGATTTGCCGGTCTGATTGACATCGATCAGGGTATTAACCACCGTGGGCACCAATTTGTCGGGCACCACCACGCTCAACATGCGTTTGGGAATAAGACGTTGCGATTGTCCCAGTTGGGCAATGGCCTCTTCATAACCTTTTTCCGCGCCCTTAAGGATGGCAAAATCCACCAGGCCCTTGCCCCGGCCCAGGCATTCCTTGGCATGGAGGGAGGAAATGCCGGCCTCCGCCAGAGTCCGCTTGGTGACATTGATTTTATTGGGACGTATGAAAGCCAGCACCTCCTTCATGACGCCACCCCCGCTTCCTCGGCCTCTTTCACGCCCGAACTGATGGTGTAGACTTCCTCCACCGGCGAAACGAATATCTTGCCGTCGCCGAAAGAGCCGCCGCCGCTGCTGCGGGCTGCTTTCATGATGGTGTCGATCACAAATTGCTTGTCCTTGGACTTTACTACCGTGATGAGCAATTCCTTGGGAATCTCGTCGTAGGTAATGTTGCCGATCTTAATACCCCGTTGCTTGCCCCGGCCCACCACATTGAGTTTGGTCACCGCCGGGAATCCTGCTTCCATCAACGCGGCCAGGACATCGTCCGCTTTTTCCGGTCTTACAATTGAGCGAATCATCAACATGATCTGGTTCCTCCTCCTGCCCGGCTTCACGCCGGGGTAATTTAATTGGCAATCCCGTAGTCAATCAGCAATTTTTCCAGCTCATCGGTGTGCATGGGTTTGGGCACCACAAACATGCCGTTGCCGTCAATGGCCTTGGCCAGGGTGCGGTACTCCCCGGCCTGGACATGGCCGGCATCGTAGTCGATCACGGTCTTGCGGTTGATCTCCGCCCGTTGCACCATATTGTCACGGGGCACGAAATGGATCATCTGAGTGCCCAGTTTTTCCGCAAAGGCCTGGATCATTTCCTTTTCATTATCCACTTTGCGGCTGTTGCAGATCAGGCCGCCCAGGCGCACGCCGCCGGCCTCCGAGAACTTCACGATACCCTTGCAGATGTTGTTGGCCGCATACATGGCCATCATTTCGCCGGAGACCACGATATAAATCTCCTGAGCCTTGCCCTCCCGGATGGGCATGGCGAATCCGCCGCAGACCACGTCACCCAGTACGTCGTAAAAAACATAGTCGATCTGCTTGGAATCAGCGAAGGCTCCCAGTTGTTCCAGCAGGTTGATGGAAGTGATGATGCCCCGGCCCGCGCACCCCACGCCTGGCTCCGGCCCGCCTGATTCCACACAAATGGTTTTGCCGTAGCCCTCCTTGACGATGTCTTCCAGCTCCACGTCCTCGCCTTCATTGCGCAGGGTATCAAGCACCGTGGCCTGCGACAGACCGCCCAGAAGCAGCCGGGTGGAATCCGCCTTGGGATCACAGCCCACCACCATGATTTTTTTACCCATCTCCGCCAATCCGGCCACCGTGTTTTGTGTAGTCGTGGACTTACCGATACCGCCTTTTCCATAAATGGCAATTTTTCTCATCTTAACGCCTCCTCGCTTGGGCCCGGTAGCTGCACCAAAGCCCGATGTCGAATGTTGCCATGTTATAGAGCAGGAAGCGTGCCAAGAACAAAGGGAGGCAAAATTTGCTTGTTGGCAGGAGAAAATGATTTAAATCGTTCTGTCGCAGGAAGGGCGTTTTTTATTTGCTCAGCCTCGTTGTAAGGGCCTATTGTAATACGCCCTTACAAAACCCTTTTAATTCAACCATTTTGGCCACAGGTTTTCAGCAATGTGTCGCTACAGCTGAAAAAAGGACTTTTCGCAACAGAAACTAAATAGCAAGGGATAATAAGAGTGGCTGTTGGCGGACATTTTTCATTCATGGGCTAAAGCTACCAAAAGGTGGATTGTTGGAAGATTAGCTACTTTTGGGTAGACAGAGGATGGATAACATATTTCTGGTAGAGACGCCATGCATGGCGTCTCTACCACTATTAGTCCGGCTTGAACGTATCAAGCACGGCCCTGAAATACCGATACTCCCCAAGATTTCTTAAAATGTTTGGCCCGCTTGGTTTTGGTCAAATTCACTAATCAGGAGATAAGATAAATGAGAAAAATGCTACTGCTTCTAGCCACCCTATGCCTGCTGTCAGTGCCGGCCTTTGCCCGGAACGTCATGATCATCCTGCATAACGGCAGCATTGTCAAAGGCGATATGCTGGGCGCGAGCGATTCGGTTTTATTTCTGAATGAAAAAGGCACAGCCCGGGAAATCAACCTGGAAACCGTCAAAGCAGTATTCGATGCCAGGACCAACCAACCTATCCCCGTGCCACCGCCCTCTTCCCCGGCACGGCAAGTAAAAGATTCCAAAGCTGAAGCAAACAGCCGCTTCCCTGCTGCCGGCAAGAAGCCTGACGTTATACCTCCGCCGGGGAACAACCTTAACGTGCTGGCAGGCTATTTCGAGATCTTCGGATATGCCACGCTCAGCAACGGTTATGCCATCGGAAAACCGCTGCAAACCTGGATAGACGACGACATAGCGAGCGGTTCACCGGCATTCATGAATATTGGCGGGACGCTCTACCTGGGGATGGATCCGGAGAATACCTTGTTTCTGGGCGCGGGGGCTTCCGTAAATATGCCGCCGTCGCACTCGATCTGGGGCAGCAATCTCTATTATGGAGGGCGTACTGAACTAACCCTTGACCCCTACATTTTTTCAATTGACATGCCTTTGCGCTACCTCTTCAAGGATTCGGGGATTAGCCTGACGGTGGAGCCCTCGCTTTTAATGGCTTTTTTATCGGGAAAATATTCCACCAGTGGTTACGTTAATTTCGGAGGCCAAATGTTGACCGGAACCTTCTACACCAACATGGGCTCCATGGGGATCGGTTTTGGCCTGAGCGCCGGGGCGGAATGGCATTTAGGCATGTTCGGCGTCTGCGCCAAGCTGGGCTTTCGCATGCTGCAATCGGCTTTGAATTTTGACAGCACGGCCGGGCCTTGGTCGCCTGTAGACAGTAACGGCCAGCCCATCAATGTCGACCTGGGCGGCACCTATATGACGATTGGGATTCTCATGGATATCGGCGGCGAGTAACTTGTTCTCTGTAATATCCCAAACCAGTAAAGCCGGAATAAAAAAACGAGCTCATGGCAGGGGCGCATTGCATTCGCCCCTGTTCTGTGGGTGCTGTCCAGCGTGGGTAGGGACACGGCACGCCGTGCCCCTACGGTTTTATTGTTGAAGCACCGCCTTGGGTATTGCAGCGGCAAGTTCCACGATATGGCTCAACCCTTTTCGTTTTCCCGTGACTTCTCCCCAACCTGGCGGAAATTTTTATAATTAATGTTGTATTTTTTCAGGCGCAGCCCCATGACCCGTTCGGTCAACCCCAGTTTTTGCGATGCCAGGGACATGTTGCCATGGGTCTCCTTGAGGGCATCGACAATGATTTCCTTTTCCAGGCTGCTCACGGCCTCCTCCAGGGTCCCTTGGTAAACCGTGCCGCTGGCCACGCTGCTTTGCAGGGTCGGGGGCAAATGGTAGCCGCGGATAACGCCGTCCTGAGTAAGCAGCACCGCCCTTTCCATACAGTTTTGCAGCTCCCGCACATTACCCGGCCAATGATAGGACATGAGCATATCAATAGCCGGCGTGGAGATGCGCTTAACGGTCACATTCATCTCCCGCGCATAACGCTCAATGAAATAATCGGTCAAGAGGGGAATATCCGTCTTGCGCTCCCGTAAGGGCGGCACCATGATGGGAAAAACGTTAAGCCGGTAATAGAGGTCTTCCCGGAATTTACCGGCGGCCATCAAGGCTTCCAGGTTTTTATTGGTGGCCGCCACAATGCGCACGTTGATTTTAATCGGCGTGGCGCTGCCCAGGCGTTCCACTTCCTTTTCCTGGATGACCCGCAACAGCTTGGTCTGAATCACCGGACTGATTTCACCGATCTCATCCAGGAAAATGGTGCCTCCATCGGCTATTTCAAAACGGCCTTTTCTGGTCGTGACCGCTCCCGTAAAGGCGCCCCGTTCATGCCCGAACAACTCGCTCTCGATCACGCTTTCAGCCAGCGCAGCGCAATTGAACTTGATGAAAGGCTTGTCCTTGCGGTCGCTGTTGTAATGGATGGCGTTGGCCACCAACTCCTTGCCCACCCCGCTCTCCCCCAGAATAAACACGGTGACATTGCTCTTGGCCGCTTTGCCGACCAGGGTCATCATTTGTTGCATCACACTGGAGGTGCCCACCATATCGGTGGTCAAGTCCTTCATCCGCAGGGCTTCCTTGAGTTTGTCGTTTTCTTCCTTGAGGCGAATATTGTCTTCGTGCTCCTTTTCCTGCTCCAACCTGAGAATGCTGACCGCTTCGGAAATCATGAAGGCAATGATCGTCAGGATTTCGGCGTGTTCCTCCAGATAGATATGAGGTTGAAAAACCTGCTCGGCACTCAAGGTCCCTATGACTTCGTGGCGGTAAATAATAGGCACGCAGATAAAAGAAACCGGCTCCTTGCGGGTACGATCATGGGTTTTGCCCAGAAACTTCGGTTCCTCCCAGATATTGGGCACGATCACCGTTTGCCCGGTTTTTACCACCGTACCCGTAATGCCCTCGCCCAGTTGGTATTTGCCGCGCACTTTCGCCTGCGCCGACAAGCCATGAGCCTTCTCGATGCTGATCTGGTTGTTCTCACGGTTAAGCAGGGTGATGGAACAGTGCTCCAGGGACATGTATGCATCCAATTGGGCCAGACTGTTATCGAGCGTTTTGTCCAAAGATTGGTCTTGGTTAAGTGCCACGGCAATCTTGGTTAATAATTGCAGGTAACGGTGTGGTTGAAATTCCGGCTTGTTTATCATGGTGGTCACCATTTCTGTAGTCACGTTGGTTATGATTTCACCAATTAATAAATGCAAAAATTGTGCCGAAAATTTATTTAATATTTTGTCTGGATTTATAAGATTATTTTAAAAACCAGGCAGGCAACGCAGATCGATATTACATTTATGTATTTGTGTTGTATAATTTGGTCATTTTTGTAACTAGTTTCTGTTGCGGATTGGGCGTTTCAACCAAACCCTTCGCAAGCACTGTGATCTTACCCTTGGGCAGCATTGAAGGAAACCGCTTCAGCCCCGATCAGAATCGATATTATGGCGAAAGGGACGCTACGCAGCGAGCGTTTTTTTCTCTGAGGCGGTTTGCTATGCAAACCGACGACCGCCCGAGGGTAAGATCACAGCCCGCTTCCGCAACAGGAACTAACTAAAAAGATGGGCTTAGGCATGGCCCAAGGGGCACTGGAGCTCGGCTTTAAAAGGCATTTCTTTGAAGGTCATGGCTTTCATGTCGTGTACCAGCAGGCGGTTTTGAAGAGGTTGGCCCAGTCCCAATATCACTTTAATGGCTTCCGAGGCCTGGATGGAACCTATGGTGCCGGCACAGCTTCCGAGCACGGGATAAGGGCCGGACGTTTTGGACTTTTCTTTTGGGTGCACTTCAGGGAACAAACAACGCAGACATCCGCTCCGCGGATCAGGGAGGTAAGTGAACGTCTGGCCTTCGAAACCCGCCACGCCGCCATGGCTGAAAGGTTTGTGCTGACGCACACAGCTGTCACTGATGATATATTTGGTTTCAAAATTATCTACCGCTGAAATAATAAAGTCGTGATCTTGAACATAGCGATCCACGTTATGCTCATCCAGACGCACCGCATGGGTATCAATCCGGCAGCCGGGATTGAACCCCAGCAGCGTACGCTGGGCAGAAACCACCTTCAGGTGATTCAAATCCTTATGGCCATGCAGAATCTGCCGCTGTAAATTGGACAAATCCACAATATCATGATCCAGCAAACTGATACGGCCCACACCGGCGGCAGCCAGATAAAAAGCGGCCGCGGACCCCAACCCTCCGACGCCGATAACCAGCACGGAGGAATGTAATATTTTTTTTTGGCCTGCCTCGCCAATTTCAGCAAACATCAACTGGCTGGCATAGCGTTTTTGGTCGCCCAAGGATAGCATAGCGCCCACCTCTCTTTCGGCCTGATTTGAGTTTAATCCCCACCTCCAACCTTGGCAACAAAAATCATATCCCGTCCCCGCGCCCGGCATGGTCCGGAAGCACGGCCGTCACTTCTTAAGTCCCCAGCGGGGCCGGGCATTGCTCGTCATTATGCTCGGGGCTGTTGGCATAGGGGGAGATTTGGTACTTTTCCATATCCTCCCGGGAATAGGGCTCTAAAAACCCCAGCGCTGTTTTAACATCCCGGTCAAACAACCAGGCCGGTCGCCGCTGTTCGGGGATGATCACGGGCATGCGGTCATGAATGGGGGCCAGCAGGCTGTTGGCCGCCGTGGTGATGATGGTGAAGGATTGTATTTCCTGCAGCAAAGGTGATTTCCGACCGGTCCAAAAACCGGCCAGCGTAAATAATTGTTGATCTTTGCGTTGAATATTAAAGGGTTGCTTTTGCTTTCCTTTTTGCTGCCATTCGTAAAACCCGCTGCAAGGGACCAGGCAGCGATGGGAAGCCGGCAAGGTGCGGTAACTTGCTTTTTCAGCGATGGTCTCAGCCCGGGCATTGATCATTTGATAACCCAGATCGGGGTTTTTCGCCCAGGCAGGAATCAAGCCCCATTTGAACAAACGTACTTGGGGCCGGACCGGTCCGGTAATAATACTAGCCCATTGGCCCGTCGCAATATTATAACTTTCGTGCAGTTCCAAGGGCTCTTCCGGTCCCACGAGGGATTCAAGAGCAACGCCTTTTTTCTTCAACCAAAATCGGCCGCACATGCGGTCCTCCTAAGAAGGCGAGTCAAGGAAGGGTCGGCCTTCAACCCATTTGCAACAGGAAAGAAGAAAACCGGGAAGGCGTGGCTAAAACAAGTGAGGGGCTTATGGATTGTGGCCAACATAACAGAAAAGCACCCGCAAAAGG
>CAYVTN010000134.1:0-7858 GCA_964454395.1 uncultured bacterium
AATCGCGAAAATCACAGGCTTCCTGGGTGCATCCCGGCGTATCGTCCTTGGGGTAAAAATAAAGCACCACATTTTTCCCTTTAAAATCCCTGAGCCTCACTTTCTGGTTAAGTTGATTATTAAGCGTAAACTCCGGAGCTTTGTCGCCGACTTTTAACACGCTCATGCGGGGACCTCCTTGGGAAGTTCATGGTAATCTTCCCTAATGTCTCATGATCAGCCTCTTTGATCAACTGAAATGAAAAAAACATTTTCCCTCGTTTTTAATCGCTATTTAAGCTATAATCGCAGCAATCATTTTGTCCAAGGATGCGTTGCCGAGCCTATGAAAAAGATTTTCACCTTTTTTGTCTATCATCCCTTGCTGACGCTTTCCGTCCTGTTGCTGCTGGGTTCACCCTTTCTGCTGGCCCTGCCCCGCTTGAAAACCGCCAATAATATTGATTTTGTCACCGTGGACAACAACGCCGAAATTGCCTTCTACAAAAAATTCAAAAAAGTCTTCGACGTGGAAGAGATGTTCGTCATTGTCTTCCAGAAAAAAGATATTTTCCAGCCGCGCTGGTTGAACCTCATCCGGGATGTGACCGACGAATTGTCGTCCTGGGAAAGCATCAATAAAGTGCACAGCCTGACCAATGTGGACGACATCATCGGCGGGAAGGATTATTTTGAAGTCAAGAAATTTCTGGATCCCATCCCCGGCGACCCGGCGGCCCTGGCCCAAAAAAAAGCCGCCGCCCTGGCCAATCCGCTCTACCGCAATCTTTTAATTTCCAAAGACGGGCGTACGGCCGCCATTGTGGTGGAGCCGGTGGTGGACGAACAAAATGAAGATTTCCGCATCGCCCTTTTTAAAAAAGTAAACACCCTGCTGGACCCTTATCGGGAAAAGGACCATGTCCACTTTTATATTGCCGGGCCGAGCTTCATGAATTTGCGCATGGGGGAATCCATCGTGAAGGACATGAGGAATTTCATTCCCATCTCCTTCGTGGCCATGGTGATCATCGCGGCCCTCATTTTTCTTAATTTGCGCATTGCCTTTCTCTCTTTCCTGAACATGGGCGTGGCCATGATAGCCACCTTTGGGTTCATGGCTCTGGCCCATATTACCATGAATAATTTTACCGGCCTGGCGCCAACCGTCATCATGGCCATCAGCCTGGCCAGCGTGATTCACATTTTTTCCCACTATAAACACTACCAGCACTTCCAGCCGCCCAAAGAAGCCATGATCGGGGCGCTCATGGAAACCTACCGGCCATCCTTGTTTACGGTGCTGACCACGGGCATCGGGTTTTCCTCCCTCATGATCAGCCATATCCCACCCATCAGGGAATTCGGGGCCGTGGCGGCCGTGGGGATTGGCTCTATCTTTATCATTACCTTTAGTTTCGCGCCGGCCATGATGAGCCTGGTGTTGCGCCGGCCTTTTTCGCAGCGCAAAGACCTCCATCATGAGCTCAGGGCCTGGATGATTAAGCTCGGCGCTTTTCTAAAGCGTCACGCCCGTGCCGTATTTTGGGCGCATGTGGCCGCCATGGCCGTCTCCTTGTTGTTGATCCCGCGCATTCCCGTGGATACCAAGCTGGTAGACTGGTTCAAAGCCGGCACCGATGTGCGGGCTGCCAACGACTTCATCGACCACAACCTCGTGCCGGTCTCCAGCCTGTCGCTGGACCTAAGCGGCACGGAGGATGCTTTCAAGGAGCCTGTAAACCTGCGTTATCTTGACCGGATCGAGTCCGATCTCAAAACCCGGCCGGATATTAAAAAAACCTTGTCCTTTGCTGATTTCATCAAGGACATGAACCAGTCTTTCCACGGCGAGGATCCGGCCTATTACCGCATTCCCGAGAGCCGGGCCCTGGTTGCCCAATACCTGATTCTGTACAATTCCGATGATATCGACGAGTACATCACCTCTGATTACAGCCAGGCCCGCCTGCTCCTGCGCACCATTTATCACGGCAGCCACCATTTGGGACTGCAGGTGGCCTCCCTGCAGGCTTACCTGAAAAAAAATCCGCCGCCCCGGGACCTCAAGGTCCACGTCACCGATGCCGGCACGGAAACCATACAAATCGCCAAGGAATTGGTGCGCAATCAAATGATGACGCTGATCCTGACCGTGTTGTCCATCTCGATCCTCTTGTTCCTTGTGTTTCTTTCCTGGAAGCTGGGCTTCATCAGCCTGGTGCCCAACATCTTTCCGGTGATACTCAATTTCGGTATCATGGGTCTGTTCAAGATTCCTCTCAATACCGGCACGGCCATGATCTCAGCCACGGTCTTCGGCATTGTGGTTGATGATACCATCCATCTGTTATATCATTATCAAACCGAACGCAAAGCCGGCGTGTCCGCAACCGAAGCCATCCAAAGGGCCATGACCGTCAAAGGCCCGGCCGTGGTGACCACATCGGTGGTGCTTTTCTGCGGCTTTGCAGTAGCCGTGACGGGCACCATGATGCCGGTGGTACAATTCGGCATTTTGACGTCCATCATCATGGTCACAGCACTCATGGGCGACCTCTTGTTCATGCCGTCAGTCTTGAATTTGCTGCCCAATGTGGTTTCAACCAAGGATAACGTCACAGCAACTCAGGGAGGGAAACAATGATCTTTCGAAAAAAAAGGATGATGCTTT
Source organism: uncultured bacterium (assembly GCA_964454395.1). GTDB lineage: Bacteria > Oederibacteriota > JAAXVQ01 > JAAXVQ01 > JAUVAV01 > CAVQBK01. The sequence goes on from CAYVTN010000134.1 coordinate 2,654, forward strand.
GCTCAGCAACCGTGGCCTTTGTTCTGGCCGGCACGGGTATAAGCCTGGCCGCGCCCCCGGCCACGGCCATTGCCCAACACGCCTATGACCGCGACGACGGCAAAACCTTTCAGGCTCAAGGGGTCATGACCTTAATCGACCGCCGGGGAAAAGAAAAGACCAGAACCTATATTTCCTACAGCAAGGATTATGGTCCCCGGACCAAGACCCTGATCCGCTTCAATGCGCCCGCCGACATTGCCGGTACCAGTTTTTTATCCTGGGACAATGAAGGCACGGACGATCAATTCATTTATCTGCCGGCCTTGAAGCGGGTGCGCCGCATCGTAACCTCCCAAAAGGACGGCCAGTTTGTCAATTCCGATATTACCTATGAGGATATGGAACGGCGCGAAGTTAACCTCGACCGCCATGTGCTGCTGGGCACCACCTCGCTGAAAGGATACAAGACCGTCTACATCCTTAAAAGCACGCCCAAAAAACCGGCCGATTCCCAATACCGGTTTCGCAAGTCCTGGATTGCCAAGGACCTCGATTACCTTCCCATCAAAGGCGAATTTTACGGCAAGCACGGCAAGCTGGTTAAAACCTTCGAGGCCACCAAGATTGAAAAGATCAACGGCATCTGGACCGTCACGGCAATGACCTTCCATGACCTCAAGAGACGTCATCGCACCATGGTTAAGCTTGACAAGGTCCGCTACAACAAACCTATTTCCAACGCTTATTTCACCAAAACCGCTCTGGAAAGCTACTAGCTCCAGCGGACTTAAGCCTAATGACGTCCAACGCCTTATCGTCCCGCCCCATCCCCTTGTTGCGCCGTCCCGCCGGGCCGGTGATGGCCGTGTTGACCCTGCTGATGGCGCTGAGCGTCACGCCGGCCTATGGGGCCAAGGGCAATCTCATTACCCGCATTCAATTCACACCCGGCCATCGTCAACTGGTCATCCACAGCCGGAAACCGCTTAAATTGCTGCGGACCCGGCAGGAACAAGGCGGCCGTCATTACCGCCTCACCTTAAGAAAAATCGGCTATTCCCGTAAAATCAGGCTGCCCTATCATTTCCACGACCGGATATTGCAAAGCTTAACCCTCTCTTCCCACGGCCGCACCACCGTACTGAACCTCACCGTGCATCACGGCCGGGCGGTTCGCTTCTCAACCCGCCGCCGGGGCTCGAAGCTGATTATTTCCTGGCGGTCAACCGCCCCGCCTGTTCAGCGCAACTTGATCACCGGGGTGACGGTCACCAATACCCTGTCTGCCTTGCTGAGCGTTCAGTGCCGGGCGCCTGCCCAAGACCTTAAGCTTTTTTACGCTCCTGACCGCAACCGTATGGCGATAGAAATTCCCAACGCCAAGCTGTCCCGCCATGTCAAACGCAACTGGAGCATCCAAGATGATGTGCTCGACAGCATCCAGTTGCACCCGACCAGAACCAAAGTCAAACTTATCATCAACTTCAGTGAAGCCAAGGTCTCCTCCTACAAAGTCTATACGGAGGACAACACGATCGTGGTAGCCCCCAAACCCGGCGTGGTCTTCGTGCAGACGATCAACCATTTGGTGGACCATTTACAGTTCAAGACCGACTTGACCATTAAATATGCCCGCGATGTGACCAAAGACAATCTTTTCGAATCATCCCGCGACATCCGCACCCTGGCGGTGATCGGCGCCAAATACGGCTGGGGATTTCAGAATTTCATCAAGGCCGGCCTGCGCTTTCGCTACGTGGAGGAATACGATCCCGGTCTCAACACGCTGTCCGATTTGCGCCCCTCCGAGAGCTATCTCAACCTGGTCGGCGACTTTTTACGGGTGGCCGTGGGCTATCAAACCGTGCGCTGGGGGCGAACCGATGAAATTTCGCCCCTCGATGTAATCAATCCCGAAGACTTGACCGAGTACCTGCTCAATGACCGCCCCGAACGCAAAATGCCCATTCCCCTGGTACGTATGACCTGGTTCAATGATTTTTTCAACCTGGAAGGCGTCTATGCGCCCTGGTTCACGCCTTCGTTCATCATCTACCGCAATTCCGACTGGGCCTTGACCGATCATGCTGTGGATTTATTGAGCGCCAGTCTGGTTCCCCATGGCGCGCCTTTGGAACAACTTGCTTTCAAACAGCAGGACCCGGACGGGGGCTTTTGGTCCCAGGGCGAAGGCGGCTTGCGTCTCACCAAAAGTTTTCCCGGTTTTGATGTTGGCCTTTGTTATTATTATGGCTACGATAAAACACCCTTGATTGAACCGCGCACGCCCAACGGCGCCATGGTGTTGCCCGTCCTGCTCGATCCCAGGCAACTGCCTCTTTTGCTCACCACGGTGCCCCCGGCTTTTTTCGACACCCTCAATGGCACTGACCTCACCTATGATCTCACCTACCACCGTTTTAAGCTTTACGGTCTGGACATGGAAGCCGCCATTGGCAATGTGGGCGTCCGGGCGGAAGCGGCTTACTTTGAGCACCGTCATTTCCAACAACTGGCTGATTTGGTGGTGGTGGCCAAAAATGAGATCCACTATGTTATTGGCGCCGATTATCATGTGTGGGAAAATTTTTATGTCAATGTCCTCTTTTCCCACGTCCTTATTTTGGATAATGATCAGCCGTTGCTGGCGGCCAAGGACGCCCAGCAGGATGTGGCCGGCAGCATTTCCTGGGATATTCTGCGCGATAGCTACACCTTGAAAATGAACGCCGCCTACAACCTGGAGGACAAGGCCCTGGTGCTGCGTCCTGAATTCACCTGGCATCAGTCGGACAGCCTGGATTTTGAAGTGGGATGGTTTTACATCCTGGCCCCCGAAGACGCACAGGCTTACCTGCTGAAAAACAATAACCAGGTGTTTCTAAAAGGCCGTTTTCATTTCTAACTGGTCTTGAAAATTGCAGCTCATTTAATGCCAAGGTAGTTCTTCAGAACTTTTTAATTGATCACCCAACCAAACTCGACTATGATCTTGATACCATTTTTTCTCAGGCAGGCCGCATGCAGCTTAAAACCCTTATAAAATCACTCCGGTGGCCATCACTCGTTTTACTGATGCTCACCGTGCCCTTTGTCGTCACCAACCTCGACCTCACCATGGCCTCCTGGTTTTACCACCACGGCTGGCCCAATGGCGACCGCCCCCCCTGGTCCTGGCTCTATCATTACGGCACCCTACCCGGCCTGCTTCTGGGTATTGGCGGCCTGGTGGTATTCCTCGGTTCCTGGATCTGGACCCGGTTTCAACCGCAACGAAGGGCCGCCGCCTTGATCCTGCTGACCTTGCTGGTTGGACCGGGCTTGCTGATCAATGTGCTGGGCAAGGGCTATTGGGGCCGGCCCCGGCCTCGTGATGTGGTTCAATTCGGCGGTCAGCAGGCCTTTCACCGCCTCTATCAGCCGGGCCTGCCGGGACGGGGGAAAAGTTTCCCCTGCGGCCACGCTTCCGTGGGATTTCTGCTGGTGGCGCTGGCCTTGACTGATAAAAAAAGAAAATCCTTTTGGCTGGTGACGGGATTCGGCTTTGGCACCTTAATGGGCATTGCCCGCATGGCCCAAGGCGCCCATTTTGCTTCCGATGTGCTGTGGGCAGGCGGCTTAACCTATCTTCCCGCCCTGGTCCTGGACCAGGTGCTGCCCGCTGCCTCTTCCGTCCAAACCCGTGCGGCTTCAACGTCAAAAAAAGTCATGGCCTTTATCGCCTTGGGCCTTTCCCTGCTGCTCCTCACCGCATTTTTCCTTCTGGCCACGCCGTACTTTAAAGTGCTCAAGAAAAAAATCCCCGACCCGGGCACCATTGCCTTTGTCCGTCTCGACCTTGGTTCTGCACAAGAACAAGTCAAGGTAGTCCAGGCAGACCAACAAGAAGCCTTGATCCTGCAGGCTCAATACCATGGTTTCGGCTTTCCCAAACTCCAATTAACCGGCACCACCAGCAGCACTGTGGAGGGCAATACGCTGAACGTATCGGCCCGTTTTCAATTAAAGGGCCTGGTAACGGAAAAATCCGGTCAGATTGATGTGACGGTGAAAAAGGGCCTGAAGTTGACTATTGATCATTGATGATCGGGACATCCGCAAAGCATGGTTTCAAATGGCGGCCGGGGCCGGCGTTGGTATACAAAGTCAATTCCGTCTAAAATGATTCACGCCCCTCTTTCAATAGCAAATATAATTGATACCGTGAAGCAAATAGGTGTTGGTTATTTTGTGACAAGGTGTGGTGAACACCAGCTTCTTTTTTATGTTCACCCGAAACAAGTCTAACGGCAGGATTATTATCCATTTACTCAAGTTTCCGGTCATAATAATGCTCACCCCTATGCTTTCGGCCCATTTCCTGATATGCAATCTTCCGGTTTTTAACTTAATAAAATCAACCCTAAAGAATTAACCTCACAAAAACGATAATCATTTCTGTGACCAGGACAACCATTCAATAAGGAGGGATTATGCGTTACTTTAATAGAGGGGAGAAAAAGTCAATACCAGGGGTTTTAAAATTATTGTTATGCACTGTTGTAATGATATCAGGACTTATCTATTCTTCAGCCAAGGCGGCAGATGATCCGGGCCTTGGCGGACCAATTTCAGAAATGTTGCTGTTTATGCCTATACCCAAAACCTCGATTGCCTCGGGCAAAGATGAATCCATTTTAAAAGCTCCGGCCAATATTTTTGTCATTACCGGCGAGGAAATGCAACAACGCGGTTATTTGACGGTCCGCGATTTGGTTGAAGATTTGCCGGGCGTTTATCTCCACCACGGGATTGGGTATAGCAAAGACGGTTATGCCATCATCAGAGGGGTCGCCGGCACCCAACGTTTCAAAGTCATGATCAATGGATGACCATTAGCCCGCTAAATGGCGGTGGTTTCGGTTGGTTTGACAATCTGCCTGTCGCCGGCATTGAAAAAGTCGAATTCATTATCGGCCCTTATGCCGCGCTTTACGGCCGCAATACTTTTTCCGGCGTCATCAACATTACCACCAAATCCGGCAAGAACATCAACGGCGGGTTGGTGGATCTGGCTTATGGAGCTTACGGCCGGGCTCAAGGCACTGCCATTGCGGCGGTCAAAATCGATGCCTTTGATTTGTATTTATCTTATTTTAAAAACACCAGTTGGGAAGGCCGCGATTTGGCGTCCGAATATCCTGAGATCTATTCACCCGAAGCTCGCGAAGGTAAAATCATGCC
>CAYVTN010000135.1:0-7835 GCA_964454395.1 uncultured bacterium
GTTTTTATGTTTTGTATACATATCCAATTTCAAAGTGGCCGGAAATTATTTCGGAAATGGGTAAAGATCTAAATCTAGGAGGGTATCTGTACATAGATGCTGGAGGCGGTGGCGATCGCTTTCAATTTATTGAATATCAGAAGCATGAGTCTGGATTAGAACCACAAAGAATTATTCTTATTAATACTAAAGTGCAAATCGAATTTCCTTTACAAGGGCTAACTATTGAAGAAGCAGTATTTGTTGCAAAAATATTTACAGCGTTTGGATCTGATATGGGGCAATATTACAGAGTGAAATCGTTATTGACACAAGTATTAAAAAGCCCAATTAATTTTAGGGAAAAGGATCAATTATATGAGAAAATTAAAAAACGTGATTTGAAATTTGTTGACCTTGAAGAGGAAACTACGATCCGAACTTTCTCAATAATTGCCTTTAGCGTTGGAATTGCCAATGTAATATTAGCAATGATGTTTTACTCACCAACAACCCTAGCCGGCACTGGTCTACTACTAACTCATGCTGATCTCTTTTCTAATTTACTCTACTTTATCCAATCCGCCAACTGGCTGGAATTGGCCAGGATGGCTTTGATGCTGGGAAGTGGGCTGTATTTAATGAGATGGGGGCGTGCAAGATTAAGGCCATCGGCGGCACCAAAAGGGTCCAAGCCTGAAAGCGCTCGCTTAGAATCTGCAGCAAATTCAAGAGAAGTGATTAATGCCATCCGGCATTACCAGGCGCTGGGTCTGCCACCAGTAACTGCTGATACCAAATTCGGCCTGCTGGACAGATTGCGGCTCTATTGGGACAAGACCCGCCTGAGCAGCTATTTGAGGCAGCAGCGCAGCCAGTTGATCCGTTTGCTGGGTATTGGACCGCAAAACCTTAAGTATCGCCTGCGCCTGGGGCTTGGCGCCCTCTCACCGCTGGTGCGGGGCTTGCTGGAAAGCCCGTGGTTAACCAATGTCAAGGTTGCCGATATGAATGCCGATGAGTTGCGGTCGTTCTTCAAGGATTATTTGGATGCAGTCGCCGCCATGAAGAATATCAATGCCCGGCGCCAGGCGGTTCAGGTACTGGCCATGCTTTTGGAGAGCAGCCGCCTGCCCGGAAGAGGGATTCACTTTGATACCCTGGGATGGGTGATTCTCCCGGTGGTCTTTGACACCATGCCTTACCGGAACCGTATTGACCGCCTGATCAGGGGAACGGAAGCGCCCGGCCGGCGGTATCCGCGGCTGCGGCAGGCATTCGGCACTTCGGTCTGAGCGTAAAAAACCAAATCTCTTGATTGACATCAATGGGAAAACTATATATTATATGGCTTCTTTTTGAGGTCGTCTTAATGAGATGGGTCCATACCGCGTCAACCTCCAATCTACAACAACGATGAACAATGGCAAGTCCAAACAGTAAAATCAGCCGCCGCTTCTGTGGGAACAGCCGGTCCGGTGATGACAAAACGAGGATTGCTTTGGCCAACACAACTGATACAATCGATGCCATTATCCTGGCGGCCGGCGAGAGTACCCGTTTAAAATCAAAGGTTTCCAAGGTGCTTCATCCGGTGGCCGGCAAACCCTGCCTGGCCTGGGTGCTGCAGGCCGTGCGCGGCGCGGGCATCAGGCAGCCGGTGGTGGTGCTGGGCAAACAGGCCGATCAGATTAAGGCCGGGTTGCCCGAAGACATTAAAATTGTAAAGCAGGACAAACCTTTAGGCACGGGCCATGCCGTTCGGATGGCGGCCGCCGCGTCGGCCAAAGCGCAAGGCCTGGTGCTGGTGCTGTGCGGAGACGCCCCGCTGATTCAGGCCAAGACCCTGAAAAGCTTGATCCGCGTCCACCAAAAGCTCAAGGCCAAGGCCACCATCCTGACCACTTTGATGGACAACCCCTTTGGGTACGGCCGCATCCTGCGCGATGCCCATGATGCCCGCTGGGTCGGGAAAATCGTGGAAGAAAAAGAAGCCACGGCCGGGGAAAAAACGGTTCGGGAAATCAACAGCGGCGCCTACTGTTTTTCCCAGGATGTTTTCTGGCCGTTGGTCAAGCGGCTGAAGAACAACAATCAGAAGGGCGAATTTTACCTGACCGATATCATTGATTTGCTGAATGCCCAGGGCCACCATGTCGCCGGCCTGCGGGTGGAAGATCCCGCGGAAGTGCATGGCATCAATACGCGCCAGGACCTGGCGACCGCCGGCCGCCTCATGAACGAGCGGATTGTGCGCCGCTGGTTGGATCAGGGCGTGACCATTAGCGATCCTCAAACCACGTGGATCGACGGGGATGTGGTTATCGGCCAGGACACGGTGATTCTGCCGGGCTGTTTTATTACCGGCCGCACGGTCATCGGGCCGGATTGCGTGATCGGGCCCTATACGGTAATTAAAAACAGCCGGATCGGGCGGGAGGTCACCATCACCCAGTCGGTGGTGGGCCAATCGAAAATCGGCGATCAGGTCAAAGTGGGGCCGTTTGCCCATTTGCGCAGCGGCAATACCATTGCCGGGCAGGTCAAGATAGGCAATTTTGCGGAGCTCAACCGCAGCACGGTCAAAACCGGCACCAAGGTCGGGCATGTCAGTTATATCGGCGATACGGTCCTGGAGCGGCAGGTCAACATCGGCGCGGGCACCATTACCGCCAACTATGACGGCCAGTTAAAACACCGGACCAGGGTCGGCCGGCAGGCTTTTATCGGCAGCGGCACGGTTCTGGTGGCGCCCAACCGTATCGGCCGGCAGGCGGTGATCGGGGCCGGGGCGGTGGTTAAAGCCAATACCCGTATTCCGGCCGGAAGTGTGGCGGTGGGCATACCCGCCAGGGTAATCAAGAAAAAACGACTATTAGATAATGGGGGACAGACGGGTGGCGGTTCATCAAAGAAACCATAAGCTGAAAGTATTTTCGGGTAATGCCAATCCTCGCTTGGCATCAGCCATTGCGCAATACCTGAAACTACCCTTGGGACAAATCGACGTGGGCCGGTTTCCGGAAGGGGAAGTTTCGGTCCAGGTCAGGGAAAACGTGCGCGGATGCGATGTGTTCGTGGTTCAGCCTACCTGTCCGCCCAGCAATGACAGCATGATGGAACTTCTGATCATGATTGATGCCCTGCGCCGGGCCTCGGCCAAGCGCATTACAGCGGTGTTGCCGTTCTATGGCTATGCTCGCCAGGACCGCAAGGACCGGCCGCGGGTGCCCATTACGGCCAAACTGGTGGCCAACCTGATCACCACCGCCGGGGCCAACCGCGTGCTGACCATGGATTTGCATGCCGACCAAATTCAGGGATTTTTTGATATTCCAGTTGACAACCTCCAGGCTGCTCCTGTATTTATAAACCACTTTAAAAAGAAAAAAATAAAGGATTTGGTCATCGCCACCCCTGACGTGGGCGGCATCAAGCTGGCGCGCAATTATTCGGAAAAATTAAAGGCCACCCTGGCCATTGTGGACAAACGCCGTTCGGGCCCCACGGAGACCATGGCCATGAATGTGATTGGTAATGTCAAAGGCCGGAACGTGCTGCTGGTGGACGATATGATCGCCACCGGCAAGAGTTTGATCGAAGCCGTTAATTTTCTGCATAAAAAAGGCGCCAAGGATGTTTATGCCTGCTGTTCCCATCCTGTGTTTTCCGGGCAGGCGTCAGAGTTGATTTTGAATTCCGCCCTCAAGGAAGTGGCCATCACCGACAGTATTCCCTTGAGAGAGAAGTCCCTGCCCGGTAAAGTTGAAGTGCTGACCGTGGCCAGGTTGTTTGGAGAAGCGATTCACAGGATTCACACCGAAACCACGGTGAGCACGCTGTTTAAATAATTCAAAGTAGGGGCAGGTTTAAAACCCGGCTCTACAAATGCATACGTTGTACTTTGGCACGCTCAATAGTGAAATACGGAATCTGCCGTTAATTTTCAAATGCTCTGAAGCCCGGGCAATTTAATACCCAGGCTTACGGGTGATGATTCGGGAGGATAATAGCAATGAAACAGTTTCAAATGGAAGCCACGCTCCGCACGGGGTTAAAAAAGAATGCCATGAACCGGTTGCGCAGCGTCGGCAGCCTGCCGGCCGTGGTGTACGGCCAGGGCCAGGAAGCCGTTCAAGTTCAAATGGACGGCAAGGATTTTGAGAAAAAGTTAAGGGCTTCGGGGAGCAATGCGCTTATTCAGTTGAGTATCAAAGGCGACAGCCAACCGGGCGCCACGTTGGTGGCGGTTAAAGCCTTGCAGCGTCACCCGGTGAGTCACGATATTTTACACGCCGATTTGCTGAAAATTTCCATGGACAAACCCATGGAGACGTCCATTCCCGTGCATGTAACGGGCACGGCGCCCGGGGTCAAAGAAGGCGGTATTCTGACGGTTGTGCACCGCGAATTGCATATTAAGTGCCTGCCGGCATTGATACCGGAAAGCATAGAAATCAACATCAGCCAATTGCATATCGGCGACAGCCTGACCATCAAGGACGTCGTCTTGGCCGAAGGCATCCAGGTGCAACTGGATGAGCATGAACCGCTGGTGCATGTGGTGGCCCCCAAGGTTGAAGCCACGCCTGGAGCCGGTACTGAAGCCGGAGCGGATGCCAAGCAACCTGAAGTCATTGGTGAAAAAGAACGGGAAGAACGTCAGGCCGGTAAAACCAAAGGCTGATCATCAACCGTTCCGTGAAGCTCATTGTGGGATTGGGTAATCCGGGGCCGGCTTATACGGGGACGCGTCATAATATCGGCGCCGACCTGGTTGCAGCCGTGGCCCGGAAGCACCATATCTCCTTAAACCGCAATTCCTTAAAATCCTTATGGGGGCGGGCCAATCTGGAAGGGCATGCTCTGCTTTTGGCCCTGCCCCTGACCTATATGAATCTTTCCGGCCAGGCCGTCGCGGCCTTAATCCAATATTTTAAAATCAATCTGGATGACCTGCTGGTGGTGGTGGATGATTTCAGTCTGCCCTTGGGAAAGTTGCGTTTTCGCGGCCAGGGCAGTGCCGGCGGTCATAACGGGCTCAAATCCGTCATTGCCAGTTTGGGCACTGATGTTTTTCAGCGGTTGAAAATCGGGATTGGTCCTCTGCCGGCGGGCAGAGAGGTTACCGGTTTTGTCCTGGGGAAATTTCCGGCCGAGGAAGTGCCGCTCCTGGCGCCGGCCTTGGATCAGGCGCAGGAAGCGATGTTGAGTTGGCTTAAGGAAGGCATGGAAAAAAGCATGAGGCGCTTTCATTGAGACAGCTGCGTCCCCTTACTTTAAAGATAATTTTAACTTTGCTCACCGTACCCCTGGCCCTGGCCGCGGTCCGGGAAATGAACCTCCTCCATTGGCAGCACCTGGCCCAAGGATTAACCCGGCCCGCAAAAATTAATTTAAATCAGGCCGATGCTTTGACGCTCACTTTGTTGCCCGGCATTGGACCTTGTCTGGCCCAACGGATAGTGGCTTATCGGACCTGCCATTCTTTCAAGACCGGGGAGGATCTTCTAAAGGTCAAGGGCATAGGGCCGAAACTGATGGCACGCATCATGGCCTTGGCCGTGCCTGGTAGGCAGCAGACCAAGAAAAGGACGGGAAACATACCATGAATATTACCTGGGTGGATATGTTGTTGCGTTTGCTTATGGCGGCTGGCCTCAGCATGGTGATCGGCTACAACCGGGAAAAAATGCGCAAGCCCGCCGGCATCCGAACGCACTTACTGGTGGCTCTGGGGTCGGCCTGTGCCATGCTCATCTCCCTCGAGCTGCTCATGCAATATTCCAAGGTGGGCAACATCGATCCCGGGCGCATGGCCGGTCAAGTGATCACGGGCATCGGTTTTATCGGCGCCGGCACCATCATTCGCGGCCAGGATGAGTTGGTCAAGGGCTTGACCACAGCGGCCTCTGTTTGGGCTGTGGCAGGTATCGGCCTGGCCTGCGGAGCGGGGTTTTATTTATTGGCCGCCATGGTTACGGCGGTGGTGCTGGTCAGTCTGGCTCTGGTGAATATTATGCTTAATTATCAGAGGAAAAGGCGTTACCATAAAAAGGATTGACCTATTTAAGAGCTGTGGTATGATTAAAAAACTAATGTTTAAATAGGAAGGTGCACCTATGTTGGCTCGAAACAAATCTTGGAATATGGCCGTCTTGACGCTTACTGCCACAACGTTACTCTTGGCCGTTGCCGGTTGCGGCCATAAAAAAGACAAAGGCGAAACTTTTGAGTCCGATGTCAACCAAATTGTCCAAAAGATGGAAGCCGCCAAGAAACCTTATACCGGTAAATTAACGCCGGAAAAAGCGGCCATGATCACCAACGAAATATCAGTCCAGAGCATGAAGGCTTTTCCGGCTGATAATACCATGCCCAAAGATCCCAAAGCCCTGATGGAATTAAACGAAAAAATCCGCAAGAAAAACGAGGAGATTTACGCCAAACACGGCACCTCCATGGATGAAGTGACGCGGTACATCAGCAGCATGAATCCCAAAGATCGCGAAAAATACAACAAGGTGCTTTCCGATCTGTTTTTGGAACAAAGCAGAAAGAATTACGGGCAGCGTAAGTCCAATGCACCGGAGAAGACCACCACGTCTCCGGCTACCCAAAAATAACCATCCTCTTAACCGGAAGGGACAAGGCCGGCTTTGGCAGAAGCCGGCCTTTTTTTTAGGAGTATACCATGCCCAAAGAACCTTTGATTTTAATCACCAATGACGACGGCATTTTTGCACCGGGCCTGAAGGCTTTGAAAAATGCCCTGGAACCCCTGGGGCGGGTAGTGGTGGTGGCCCCTGATGCGGAACGCAGTGCCTCGGGCCATGCCCTGACCATGGTTCAGACCTTAAGGGTGGCGGAAGTGGATCTGGATGGAATCCCCTTCGGAAGGGCGGTCAACGGCACGCCGGCCGACTGCGTCAAACTGGCGATCAATAACCTGTTGGAGCAAAAACCCGATCTGGTGGTTTCCGGCATTAACCCCGGCCCCAATACGGGAACCAACGTCCTTTATTCCGGCACTGTGTCCGCTGCCATGGAAGGGGTGATTTGCGGCGTGCCTGCCATGGCCATGTCCATGGGGGTGTTAAAAAGCTGCCATGATTTTTCCGTGGCCGAAGAGGTGGCCAGAACGTTTGCGGAGAAAATATTGTCCAACGGCTTGTCTGACCATTTGTTGCTTAATATCAATGTGCCCCATGTCTGCAAGGAGGAAATCAAGGGCGTAAAAATCACCAGGCAGGGGATTTTCCGTTACCGGGATAAATATGAACTGAGACAGGATCCGCGCGGCCGGGATTATTATTGGCTTTCCCTGGAGGATGTTCATGTCTTAAGTCCTGCAGCGGATGTGGATGCCGTGGCGCTGCGCAATGGTTACATATCGGTTACGCCTATCCGGAATGATTTGACGGCTTACGACCAATTAAACAGCCTGGAAGCTTGGCTGGCCTAGGAGGCTAAGCATTTAGTTGCGCCTCCAGAGCAATTGAGAAAATAAAGTAAGTTGATCAACTTAAAAGCTTAATTGCCCCCAGTGATATAATTATTTTGAAACCCGGTACACCTGCGGTTGCGGTCCACTTGCTCAAAAAGTCAACCGATTGCTCAAGCGCCCGCCTCATTTTTTGGTTGCCAAATGAAGGCTGGTTACATAAAATACAACTCCTTTTAAAAAGAGGGCGGTTAGCTCAGCTGGTTAGAGTGCTTGCTCGACACGCAAGAGGTCACTGGTTCGAGTCCAGTACCGCCCACCATCCCCTGTTCCGGGTCTGATTCGATTAACCAAATTAGACGGTTGATGACTTTCAGGCTTTCCACTCATCCATGGTTTGGGGTCCAAGTTC
>CAYVTN010000136.1:0-7752 GCA_964454395.1 uncultured bacterium
AATGGAAAATGCCGGCAACGTGGCCATTGGCAAAGGCGCCAAAGCCAAGGTGGGCGCTATGAAATTGAAAAGCTCCAAAGTAAGCGGCACATTGACCAATAAAGTAAATATGAAAAATGCCGGTAACGTAGCCATTGGTGAAAACAGCGAAGCTTCCGTGGGCACGGTTAAAATGGAAGGGTCTGAAGTTAAAGGCACTGTGTCCAATGAAGTGAAAATGGAAAATGCCGGCAACGTGGCCATTGGCAAAGGCGCCAAAGCCAAGGTGGGCAGCATGAAACTCAATAATTCCAAAGTTTCCGGCACGCTTACCAATAAAGTAAACATGAAAAATGCCGGTAATGTGGCTATCGGCGAAAACAGTGTTGCTTCCGTTGGTTCTGTTTCCACCAATAATGCCGATATTAAAGGCACGGTCTCCAATAAAGTGAAAATGGAAAATGCCGGCAACGTGGCTATCGGCAAAGGCGCCAAGGCCCAAGTTGGGGCCATGAATATGAATAATGCCAACGTGACCGGCGTGGTCACCAATCAAGTGGATATGAAAAATGCCGGCAACGTGGCCATTGGAAAAAACAGCGAAGCTTCCGTGGGGACCTTGGAGACCGAATAAGAAGCAATTAACCTTTACGCTTGAACCGGAGGAACGTCCCTCCGGTTCAAGCCTTGATTTTCTGGCGTTTAAGCTGGAGGTTGAAGATGATTAGCGGTAAACAAGCGTTGGTATTCTTGTCCGTCATTCTGGGTATGTTAATGGTCATGATGCTGCCTCAGGCCAGACTATGGGCCAATGATCTGGATGATGGTATCTCCACCTACACTGATGAATCCATCGGGGCGGACGACAGTTTGGGTAAAAAAGGCACGAATATCAATTATATTGTGGTGAATGCCATCGGCAAGGCCAAGATGAAACACGGTGATGACCCTAAGAATAAAGCCAAGGAAGGCAAAAAAACAGTCACCAATGTCTATGACGGCAAGTCGGACAATAATGAAAATAGTGTGGTGGTCGAATCAGGGAGCAAAGTAGACAAAATTTACAATATTGTTATTGAAAAATAAAGGGCAATTTTTTATTATACTATTTCTTCTTGGAGTTAACCCATTATGGTGAGTACAAAAATGAAAGCCGCTCTTAAAACAAACGTTCCGGCGTTTAAATGGCTGATGATTGCAGGATTGAGTTTGCTGCAATTGGCTTGTTCCTCGTTGGATCCACGGAAGGTGGATGTGGATCTCAAGGAGACCAAACCCTACAGCACGATTACCAATTATACGCAGGCTTTGCATAACTTGGGTTTAATGACCGAAATCTATGGCACGCCTGCCATGAAGATTCAATGTCAACCGGTGGGGGATAATACCGGGTCCTCCATGGCCACGGGTGGTGAAATTCCCCGGGATATTACGGAAATAATGAAAAGCGCTCTCAACTCCATAGGTGGGCGGACCGTGTATATTCCTTATGATCCTTCATTCATCCAGAATCAAATGGTAACAGGGTATTCCAATTTTGCCAATAAAGTCATTCCCGATGTTGTGCTCACCGGAGGCATTACGGAGTTCGACCGCGGCTTGGAAACCCGCGGCACCAATACCGATGCCAGTGCCAGCGCGGAATTCAAAGGATTGCCCTCTGATTTTCCATCCACCAATACGGAAATTCGTTACAGCAATGCTGAAAAATTTGGTCTGGCCCGGATTACGTTGGATTTCAATCTTCTTGACTTTCAAACCATGACCGGCTTGTCCCGCATGAACACCACCAATTCCATGGAAGTAAGGAAAGTGCTGGCTGACCGGGAGTTGGGCATCAGTTTATTCGGCCAGTCTTTCGGCGGTAAGGGTAGCATTAAGAAAGTCCAAGGGCGCCATGCCGCTGTCCGGGTATTGGTGGAATTAAGCATGATTGAGTTGGTGGGTAAACACCTGATGCTGCCTTATTGGCGCCTATTGGGCAATGACGCCAATCCGGACCGGGTCGTGCTGGACAGCATTGACAATTATTTTTATAATTTGACCAATACAGGTGTGATCGCCAGTGTCCAGGAATGGCTGTACCTTTACGGGTATAATGTCGCTCTGACGGGGGTTTTGGATAAAGCCACGGTGGCAGCTCTGAAAAAAGTATATCCTGAGTACAATACCAAGTTGGGCGCCATTGATCTTCAGACTTTTCGGTATGTCTATTTGAACATTCCTATTGATTTGGCCGCCAAGAGAAGGCGCATGCAATTTGATACCATGTAACCATACTTCAACCTAAGGTGGGACATTGATGAAGAAATACATCCTAACAGCATTCATGATCCTGGTTTTAACGACCGCCGGTCAGGCGGCCAACCGCACCGCCAAGAAGCATCTTGCTTTGGGTGATCAATTATTCAAAGAGCACCGTATTAAGGATGCCATTCAGGAATGGCAGCTTGCCCTCGATTTGGACAAAACCCTGACCATTGCCAAAGAAAATATTGATTCCGCACGGTATTATCAAAAACACGGAAAATTACCGGTTAAAAAAGAACCGGAGGTGGTCAAAACCGATGTAGATAAGTTGCCGGGCGCGGGAAAACCCATCATCAAACCCCAACCCAAAGGTCCGGTGGATAGAATCAAAGCCGAGATTTCACAAATTGAAAAAACCGGCGGACGGGCCACCAAAATCATCTTTAATGCCGGCACGGCCAATGGCGTGGGCGTGGGGATGGAAGGTCTTGTGGTGGAACTCAATGGCGCTCCCTTAGCTGCTTTTCGAGTCACGGCTGCCGATGCGAATAAAAGCTTGGCAAAAATTATTTCCCTTAACCGGGACGTCAGCGATACAGCCGTTGCCATTGTGGACAGGCCCCGGCAATAAAAGCTATAACCTCACGTTCTCCAATTCTATTCCTTTGCCTCTGCTCCAGGGAGGTATGCTTTGCCCAAAAACCGTAAACCTTCTTTTTGCCAACCCGGGCTGACTTTTTTGTGACGGACCCTATCATTTCTCTTGCCCGTAAAAGCTGTGCTTTGGACTTGACGCCCCCGGGAATCAGCACTATAATCTCGTCCTTGCAAGAAAAAGACGTGGAGACAACCATGAGCTGTGATGTCCGCTTGGAGTCCGTCGCCCTGACCCCCCTGCTGAAAAATGTTCTTGAAAATCTCGAACTGGCCGATCAGATGAAACAGCATGTGCTCGGTGCACAGGCTTCCTCAGTGACCGTGACCACCAAACCGCCGACCATTCTGATCCAATTAGCGTCCCATCATCCCATTGAAAAACCGGCTCTAGAGGCCTTGGCGCGCTCCTTGTGCGAGACCTGGGATCAACCCACTCCGCCGCGCATTGTTTGGGATTTACATTATCCCAAGGGGCAGGTCACGCCTCTTCAGTATCTCCAGGAGCATTGGCAGGATTTGCTGGTGGTTTTTTCCAGGGAAGTCAATATGGCGGCCGCCTATTTGTCGCTGGTGCGCTTTCAGGCCCTGGATGGCGGCAAAATCAAAATTGCCCTGGCCAATAAAATGAGTCTGGCCGCCCTCAAAAAGCAGGAAGGGGACAAGAAAATCAGCAGGTTGTTGAGTGAACGGCTGCAACGGGAAATTCAGGTCAAATTCGAATTGGGTGATTTTGCGGAAGAAGTCAAGCATCGCGAAGCGCTCTATGAGCAGCGCATCCGGGAAGAGCTGGAACGTTTGCAGCAGGAAAAGGTGCAGGAACAGCAGCCGGGCAACATGAATAATGGCCGGGATCAAAAACCTCAAAAAGCGCCCTGGAAACTGGTTTTTGGCAAAAGCATTGCCGGCCAGCCCAGGCCCATTAGGGAGATCAATGAAGAAGAGAAGAATGTTGTCTTTGAGGGCGAATTGGTGGCCTTTGAAAAAAAAGTGCTGCGTACCGGCCGGCAACTGGTGTTGATGGATATTTTTGACAAAACCGGCAGCATTAATGCCCGTATGTTTGTGGATGCCCAGCAGCAAGTCTCTTCTGAAATCAAATGCGGGGCTTACGTAAGGCTCAGGGGATCGGTTCAACTGGACAAGTATTCCCAGGACCTGTGCCTGATGGTGGGCAGCGTCATGGTGGGGGAAAAGACACGGCGCAAGGACTTGATGGCCGCCGGGGATAAAAGGGTGGAACTGCACGCCCACTCCCAGATGAGCGCCATGGATGCTTTGCCGGAAGTCAAACAACTGGTGGCTAAAGCTGCTGAATTTGGCCATGCGGCCGTGGCTATTACCGATCACGGGGTGGTGCAGGGATTTCCGGAGGCCATGAAAGCCGCCGCCGCGCACGATATTAAACTGATCTATGGTGTGGAAGGTTATTTGATCGAGGATGACTGGTTGAAGGATAAAAAACCCAAGCGCCCTTATCATATTGTCATCCTGGTCAAAGAGACCAAGGGGTTGCGCAATCTTTACCGCATGATTTCCGAAGCCCATCTTAAATATTTTTACCGTCACCCCCGCATCCCCCGGTCTTTACTGGAACAGCATCGGGAAGGGTTGCTTCTCGGCACGGCCTGCGAACAAGGGGAACTCTACCGGCGCATGCTGGAGGGCGCCGATGACGAGGAACTGGCCGCGATTGTCAAACGCTATGATTATGTGGAAATCATGCCCAATGGCAACAATCAATTTCTGATTCGCAACGGGGTGGTGAAGGATGAGGCAGGACTGCAGCAGTTCAACCAGCGCTTGGTTGCCATTGCCCGGCAACAAGACCGGCCGGTGGTGGCCAGCGGTGACGTGCATTTTCTGGAACCGGGTGATGAAATTTTCCGCTGCATTTTGCAGGCCGGCCAGGGTTATGACGATGCAGCCCAGCAGGCCCCTTTATATTTCCACACCACCGAAGAGATGTTAAAAGAATTCGACTATTTGGGCGAAGCGCTGGCCAGGGAAGTGGTGATCGAGTCCCCCCAATTGGTAGCCAGTTGGATTGAAAAGATTGAACCCCTAAAACTGAATTTTTATCCGCCCAAATTGCCCAATGCCGAAGCCAAACTGGAAAAAATCGCCATCACCCGGGCCCATGAGATTTACGGCACACCTTTGCCGGACATGGTGGCGCAGCGGTTGGAACGCGAGATCAAGGCCATTAAGCACAATAAATTTGCCAGCCTGTTTTTAATCGCCCGGGAGTTGGTTCAGAAATCATTGGCCGACGGCTACCTGGTGGGATCGCGCGGCTCCGTCGGATCTTCTTTGACCGCCACCATGCTGGGCATTACGGAAGTCAATCCTTTGCCCGGGCACTATTTGTGCACCAGCTGCCGTCACGTGGCGTGGGATGAAGAGGGCCGCATGGGGGCTGACTTGCCCGACCGTCTCTGCCCGGCCTGCGGCTTGACCATGAGCAAACTGGGCATGGATATTCCCTTTGAAGTGTTCATGGGATTCAAAGGGGACAAGACGCCCGATATCGATCTGAATTTTTCCGGGGAATACCAGGGCCGGGCCCATAAATTTTTGGAAGAATTGTTTGATGCAGAGCACATCTTCCGGGCCGGCACCATTTCAACCGTGGCCGACCGGACGGCCTATGGGTTTGTAAAAAAGTATGTGGATGACAATAAACTGGTCCTGCGCGAGGCGGAGGTCAACCGCCTGACCAGGGGCTGTGCGGGTGTCAAGAAGACCACGGGCCAGCATCCCGGCGGCATTATGATCGTGCCGGCCGATATGTCCATTTATGATTTTACGCCCGTGCAGCGTCCGGCGGATGATAAAAATTCGGATGTCATTACCACCCATTTGGATTACCATGCCATTCATGACGCGCTTTTGAAATTGGACATCCTCGGTCATGACGATCCTACCTCCCTGCGCCGCCTCGGCGACTGGACCGGCGTGGACGTGCGCTCCATTCCCCTGGATGATCCGGAAACCCTGAAAATATTCTCAGGTCTGGAATCCTTGGGGCTTTCGGAAAAAGCCATCAACACCAACATCGGAACCTTGGGCATTCCCGAGTTCGGCACGGAATTCGTCAGGCAGATGCTGGACATCACCAAGCCCAAGACATTTTCGGAATTGGTGCGCATCTCCGGTCTTTCCCACGGCACCGATGTCTGGCTGAATAATGCCGCCGACCTGATCAAGGCCGGGACCGCCACTCTCTCCACCGTTATTTCAGCCCGCGATGACATCATGAATTATCTTATTTCAAAAGGCATGGAACCGTCGTTGGCTTTTAAGATCATGGAAGCAGTGCGCAAAGGCAAAGGGCTGACCCCGGAATGGGAAACCGCCATGAAAAACCATAAGGTGCCTGAGTGGTACATTGACTCCTGCAATAAAATTAAATACATGTTTCCCAAAGCACATGCCGTGGCCTACTGCATCATGGCTTTCAGAATCGCCTATTTTAAAGTTCATTTTCCCACGGCTTTTTATGCCAATTATTTCTCGCTCAATGCCGAATCCTTTGATGCGCAACTGGTGGTCTTTGGAGGTCTTCAGGGCGTCATCAACAAATTAAAAGAACTCAAAGGCCGCCAGGATTTGACCGCCAAGGATAAGAGCGCCCAGACTGTGCTGGAAGTGGTGCGGGAAGCCTTTGCCCGGGGCATGGAATTTAAACCAGTGACAATAGCCACCTCCATGGCCGAGACTTTTAAAATCGTGGGCGACAAACAGATTCAGCCGCCCTTGATTTCCTTGAGCGGGCTGGGCTTGACCTGCGCCAACAAAATTGTCCAGGAAAGAGAAGGCCGCTTTTTCCGGTCTGTGGAAGAATTAAGCAAGCGCACAGGAGCCAATAAAAACGTTGTTGAAATCATGACCCAGCATGGCTGTTTAACCGTACTGCCGGAAAGTGATCAAACGTCGCTCTTCTAAGCCGGGGAAGTCGAAATAAAAATGCTGTCTTATGATGGGGAGTGTTTGCAATACGCCCTTACTTTGCATCCTATCAGCGGCGCGGGTAAGGGCACGGCCGCCCTTACCAGACAACTATTATATAAAAAGGATGCCTTCTGCTGCCCCTGCTACACAAACTTTAAATCCGCCGCCAGCCTCAACCCACCAACCGTATTTCCGGTTCCAGCCATACCCCTTGTTGCCTGTGCACTTCCTGTTGGACATGATGCATCACTGCTTCAACATCAGCAGCCTTGGCCTGGTTCCAATTAACAATAAAATTGGCATGATGGTCGTCGATCCGGGCGCCACCCACGGTATAGCCCTTGAGGCCGCAGGCTTCAATCACCTGACCGGAAGGCTTGCCGTGGGCATGGTCATTTTTAAAGGCACAGCCGGCTGAAGGCCAATCAAATTGATGTTTTTGAATGCGGTCCTGCAAGTGAAGATCGCTTTGGGTTTTAACCTGTTGCGGGGGCGCCGGCACGAGTTGCAAAACAGCTTCAACAATGGTCCAGGGCCGTGTCTGGAAAATGGAGTGTTTATAAGCAAATTGGCACTCTTCACGCGTGAGGGTAAGCATTTTCCCGTTGTCATCAACTGCGGTCACTTGTTGTGTGATATCGGCAAAGCAGGCTCCGTAGCAGCGGGCATTCATGAATAATCCGCCGCCAATGGTTCCCGGCAAGCCGCCGGCCCATTCAAACCCGCTCAGGCCGGTGTTGAGGGTAAACCGGGTCAGATCGGCCACAGGCAGGCCGGCGCCAACCATGACACGATGACCTTCCAATAATTCCAGATGGTCCAGCTTGGCTGTACTAATGACCAGCCCGTGAAATCCTTGATCACGAAAGAGCACATTGCTTCCTCCGCCGAGGATGAAGTGTTGTACTTTCAGGG
>CAYVTN010000137.1:0-7749 GCA_964454395.1 uncultured bacterium
TTTAAAATGGAGCGGATGATCTCATTGAGGTCCGTATGATCGGCTAAAATTTTGGCGGTTGTATGCAACATCTCGATTTGATCTTCATGAATACTGGTGGCCATGCGACTCCTTACTATTTTACATTTTTGTATTTCAATAATACAAAACTACCAATTTGTCAATCATATCTTTAAATCGCCCCTGGTCACGCCGCCTGGTACGATCCGGCCCGAATGATGAACAAGACTATATTTAAATGCTTTTACGTTGCTCACGAACTTCAAACCTCGAAAAATTTATTTTGGCATTTTTCTTGCATATTCAAAAGTCAAATTCCCCAATTTTAAAATTTTGGAAATGCTGAAAAAGCTGCCTCAAAGGGATGACCATGTCTCCCGGACTTGTCATGCCATGGAGGGACTCTGCTTTTCATCATGTCCAAATAAATTTTCTTTCGAAAGGAGAAATTGTTGTGATGGCGGATTATGTTAAAAAGGCTTTTCAGAAATGGGGGTTAAAAGTGCTGGCCCTGGTTCTGCTGGGGTTGCCGGTCATGGCCCAAGCTGCCGACGGCCAAGGCATCAGCGCCGGTGACACCACCTTTGTCATGATTTCCTCAGCTCTGGTCATGCTCATGACCCCCGGGCTGGGTCTTTTTTACGGTGGGATGGTGCGTCAAAAAAATGTGCTGGCCACCATATTACAAAGCTTCGTGGTATTGGGCCTGATCAGTGTACAATGGGCCTTGTTCGGCTATTCCCTGGCCTTTGGCCAGGATGTCCACGGCCTGATCGGCGGGTTTAATTTCGCCTTCCTTAATGGCGTAGGCCAGAGCCCCAATGCAGCTTATGCGGCCACTATTCCTCATGAAGCCTTTATGATTTTCCAGGCCATGTTCGCGGTCATTACCCCGGCGCTGATCACAGGTGCTTTTGCCGAACGGTTCAAGTTCAAGACCTATCTGGTTTTCATCATACTGTGGGCCACCTTGGTTTATGATCCCATTGCCCATTGGGTTTGGGGCACCAATGGCTGGCTGCGCAATCTGGGCGTCCTTGATTTCGCCGGCGGCATTGTGGTGCATATCTCCGCCGGCTTTGCCGCACTGGTGGTCTCACTGATGATCGGCCGCCGCCGCGGTTATCCCCAAGCCAACATCCTTCCCCACAACCTGACCATGGTATTGCTGGGCACGGCCCTGTTGTGGTTCGGCTGGTTTGGCTTCAATTCCGGCTCGGCGCTGTCCGCTAACGGGTTGGCCATCTCCGCTTTCATTGCCACCAATTTTGCCGGTGCGGCGGCCATGCTGGTCTGGCTGATGGTGGAATGGCTGGTTCGCGGCAAACCCACTGCCCTGGGCGCGGCCTCCGGCGCCATTGCCGGTCTGGCGGCGGTAACACCGGCATCGGGTTTTGTCGGACCCATGGCCGCCCTGACCATCGGGGCCGTAGCTTCCATCATTTGCTTTGGGGCCATTCAATTAAAGAACCGCTGGGGTTATGACGACAGCCTGGATGCTTTTGGCGTTCATGGCGTGGGCGGCATGTGGGGCGTGCTGGCCACGGGCCTGTTCGCCAGTCTGGCCGTCAATCCCAATGGCGCCAATGGGCTCTTCCACGGCAATGCCGGATTGTTCCTGGTGCAGGCCTTGGCCGTGGTGGTCAGTGCCGGTTATGCGGCTATTGCCACCTTTGTGCTGATTAAAATCCTCGACCTCACCATGGGCATCCGCGTGGAGGACCATGAAGAAGTGATCGGATTAGATTTGACCCAGCATGGTGAAGCAGGTTACCATAACATGTAAAATCTGTTGCATTTCTGTAGTAGACAATTTTTAAGAGATTCATGACTCAACCTTTTAGCAAATTTGCTAAAAAGTTGAGTCATAATAAATATTTTCTCACGCCAAGTCGTGTTTTTTTCTTTCTTTGCCCCGACCGGTTAAGATATTTATAAAGGGACGCCTCCGGCTGCGGTTTTGCGGGCTTGGCGTGAGTTGGATTTTTCATTCCGGCCCTGCCGGTTTAGTTTCAAGGAGGAATGACGATGAAAAAAATTGAAGCCTTTATCCAACCGGAACAATTTGAAAATGTGAAGAAAGAACTCTTCAAAGCCGGCATCCACAAGATGAGCGTCTCCCAGGTCAAGGGGTGCGGTCAGCAGAAAGGCTACACCGAGAGTTTCCGCGGCAATGTGGTGGAAATCAACCTGCTACCCAAGACCAAAATCGAGATCGCGGTCAATGACAAATTTGTCAAGCCTACTGTGGAGGCCATCATCAAGGGCGCCCGCACGGGCAACATCGGCGACGGCAAAATCTTTGTTCTCGACCTGCCTGAATGCATCCGGGTACGCACGGGGGAAACAGGCGAAACTGCCATTGGCTGACCCTTTTTGCTGTCTTGACCTTAAGCAGCGTCCATCGCCTTCCCGCAAGAGGAGGCCGGAATGATCCTGGACCCTCATGCCGCTCATTCCGGCAATGGCCTTTTCGGACACGTTTCCCTATCCGAGAGTGAGCCGGGTTAAAAATGCCGCCTCATGGCAAGGGCGTATAGCTGTGCGCTTACCGTCCTTGCGAATGTAGGGGCACGGCGTGCCGTGCCCCAGCCTCAATGATCTGCCCTTCATGTGCATCCCTTGCTGCATAGAATCTTGGGTGTTCTTTTTCATCATGAAAGCAGCGGTGATTTTAATTACCTTTTTGTATTTTAAAATATATTAATTTCTTAATTGTAATTCAAATCATGAAGTTAAGGTCCAGCCTGAAGAACCGCCCTCTTAAAATAGCTGTTTTTTTCCTATCTAATTACAGCCGCGCCATCCCTTATTGCTCCTGCGGACTTTTTGGCATCCAACTTGCGTTATTCCTACACATCCCCAAAAGCATGAATGTTTTACCAATCCCGAAAGGAGAAAGAATTACATGAAAGCAAAACTGTTTAGATTTATGAAATCCTGGGGCTTAAAACTGCTGGCTTTGGGATTGTTCGGCTATCCCTGCGTGGCCAGGGCAGCTGAAGGGGTGCAAATCAGCGCCGGAGACACGACTTTTGTTATGCTCTCGGCGGCCCTGGTCATGCTCATGACCCCCGGGCTGGGCCTCTTTTACGGAGGCATGGTAAGAACCAAAAATGTGTTGGGCACGATTATGCAAAGTTTCGCCGTCCTGGGCATCATCACCCTGCAATGGTCCTTGTGGGGTTACAGCTTGGCGTTTGGCGGCGATATAGCCGGCGTGGTGGGCAACCTTCACTTTTTGGGACTAAGCGGCGTTGGCCAAACCCCCAACCCCGCCTATGCCGCCACGATTCCTCATCTGGCTTTTATGGTCTTCCAGGCCATGTTTGCCGTGATTACGCCGGCACTGATTGCCGGCGCCCTGGCGGAGCGCATCAAATTTTCCAGTTTTTTGGTGTTTGTGATGCTTTGGTCCACTTTGGTCTACGATCCCATTGCCCATTGGGTTTGGGGGGGCGGCTGGCTGGGCAAACTGGGCGCTTTGGATTTTGCCGGCGGCACGGTGGTGCATATTGCTTCCGGCGCTTCCGCTTTGGTGCTGGCCTTGGTTCTGGGCAAGCGGCGCAGCCTGGCCACCGGCACCATCATGCCTCACAATTTGACCATGGTGCTTATCGGCACGGCCTTGTTGTGGTTCGGTTGGTTTGGATTTAACGCCGGCTCGGCTTTGGCGGCCAACGGCCTGGCAGTCTCGGCCTTTGTGGTAACCAACCTTTCAGCCGCCGCCGGTTTGGTTTCCTGGATGGTTCTGGAGTGGCTGCTGCGGGGCAAACCCACCGCCCTGGGCGCGGCTTCGGGCGCGGTTGCAGGGCTTGTGGCCATTACCCCGGCAGCAGGCTTTGTGGGGCCGCTGCCGGCCATCATCATCGGCTTGCTGGTTTCTCCCATCTGCTATGGCGCCATTCAAATCAAAGCAAAGCTGGGCTACGACGATTCGCTCGACGCCTTTGGTGTTCACGGCGTGGGCGGTACCTGGGGGGCTCTGGCCACCGGCCTGTTTGCCTCCGTGGCGGTTAATGCCAACGGTGCCAACGGCCTGTTTTATGGTAATCCCAAACAATTGTGGATTCAGCTGATCGCTGCCTTGGCCACCGCAGCCTATGCCATGGTTCTCACCTTTATCCTTGCCAAAATCGTGGATAAAATGATGGGGTTGCGCGTGGAGGAACATGAAGAATTGGTCGGCTTAGATCTGACTCAGCATGGTGAAGCCGGCTACCATCAAATGCAATAATCAGCCCGGACGCCAAGCTGCTCCAGGCAAGGAGGATAAAACGTATGAAAAAAATCGAAGCTTTTATACAGCCGGAACAATTCGACAATGTCAAAAAAGAACTCTTTAAAGCCGACATCCACAAGATGAGCGTCTCCCAGGTCAAGGGTTGCGGTCAGCAGAAAGGCTACACCGAGAGTTTCCGCGGCAACGTGGTGGAAGTCAACCTTTTGCCCAAGACCAAGATTGAGATCGCGGTCAATGACAAATTTGTCAAGCCAACCGTGGAAGCCATCATCAAGGGCGCCCGCACGGGCAACATCGGCGACGGCAAAATTTTTGTTCTCGATCTGCCCGATTGCATCCGGGTGCGCACCGGCGAAACCGGCGAAGAGGCTATTGGTTAAACGGCAAGGCAGGAATAAAGACTCTGCAACAGGAGGCGTCGTCGAATTAAGGGTAATACGCCCCTGCTTTGCGGATGCTGTCCAGGGTGTGCAGGGGCACGGCATGCCGTGCCCCTACGTATAAACTCATCTACGCAAATGGGGCGGTATCAATGACCATACGTCCCTTACAAATGAAATTCAGCTAGTTCCTGTTGCGGAAAGGTCATTTCAACTAAAACCTTTGTAAGGTTGTAATCTTACCCTCGGGCGGCATTGAAGCAAACCGCTTCCGCAACAGAAACCAGCTACGTAACTAACGTCTATCCCACTGATCAAGCCGCAAAGTGGTGGACGACCCGGGAATAAATCCCGGAACACCAAGCGGTTTCAATAAAGATACCTTATCTACCTGCCTGCCATCTTTCCTTCATCCGTTACGTCTTCTCACCAAGAGAAGGCCGGGATGATATGGACCCCATTCCATCCATCCCGGCAAAAGGGGCGTTTATGGGGCGCCCCTTTTCTCCCGGATCTTTGCAGTTTAAAAGTCAGTGGGAAATTGATAGGAGAGGAAAAGCCCGGCCCGGGCATCATCATTGTAGCGGGCACAATACTTGAACCCGTTCTTTTCGCAAAATTTCCGGGCTGGTTGGTTATTAGGGCTGGTGGAGAGCAGTATCTCCACGTATTCCTGATCGCGCCCGAATTGAAAGACCTGATCCAACAAGGCCTGACCAACGCCTTGGCGGCGGTATTCGGGCAGAACATAAAACCGTTTTAATTCACAGGTACGATGCGCCAGCGGCCGCACGGCGACCAACCCCGCCGCTTTTTGCCCTTCCGCCGGCAGGGCCAGCCAGACTCCGCCCCGTGGCGGGGCATAGGTTTTCAAGGGGGCCGTCACATCCTGATCGTGACGGTAAAACTCGGGTGCAATGTTAAATTCAGTAAAAAAGGCTTTAATCAGTGCGCTAAAATCAGTCAAGTTGGATTTGGACAAGGGTTCGATTAACTGTTCCACTGATGACGACACCTTTTGGTCTCCTTCTCATTTCCCGGTTGAACACTTCCGCCGGGACGAGACAACCTTGACGTGGGTAATGGATTCAACCAGGCTTACTCCCGTAAACTCGATCATCCAAAGTATCGGCCACTCAAAGCCCTACGATTAGCCCGGGCTGTTAATTTCCCCTGCAACAAACCCCGTAAATGAATGGGAGCGTATTAAAAAAAGGCCGGATGGTCCTATTTCAGTTTAATCGATTGGCGTACACCTTCCGTAAACATGATCACCTGGTCCTTGATCAGAATAGGCAATGTTGACGGCGGACGCAGGGATTTGGCGCGCCGCTTGTGCACCAGCACGGTGATGGCCTCCTGGGTGACGGTGATTTCCAGCCGGCGATAGTTGTAGAGGATGAAAAAATCCACCTGCTTGATGAACTCGGGCAAGTGGGGCTGAAAACAAATTCTGTCCTCCATAATACACATTCCGGCAATGATCTGATAGAAGAGCCCGATGGATCCGCCCATGGCCCCCACATGAATGCCTTCGGCCGTGGTGCCGCCCTGCACATCTTCATAGTCTGCCTTAAGCGCCTGGCGGAAAAAGTCCAGCGCCGCCTGCATCTCACCCACCAACTGGGCCACATGGGCATGAACCACGAAACTTAAAGTGGATCCATGACTGGTCCGCTGAAGGTAATAATCATAATTTTTCCTGAGAAAAGCCGGTTTAAAAGGATAGCCCAGATTCTTAAAGAGCTTGATCACCTCGTCCAATGGCAGCATATAGAAAATCATAAGCACATCCGCCTGCTTGGAAACCTTGTAATCATCGGGCGATTGACCTTCCGACTTTAAAATCCGGTCCATGCGGTGGATATCCACGTACTTGTCGCGGTACTCGTTCCAATCCAACTCTTTCAGGCCCATGTAGCCTTCAAATTGATGAATCAAGCCATCCTCATCCATGGGGATGAACATTTTATGGGTGATATTTTCCCAGCGGTTCAACTCTTCATTGCTCAGGCCTACCTTGGTTTTCAAAGCCACCGATTCGTGTTCCTCCATGCGCTTGAGCAGCTCCAGGCCCTTGCTAAGAAGCCAGACCACCATCACATTGGTATAGGCATTGTTGGGCAGCCCGCCTTCTTCCTGGTTGGGCAGTTTTTCATGAAATTCATCGGGTCCCATGACGCCATGAATTTCAAAGCGGTCCCGGCCTGGATTATAGGTGGTGATGCTGTTCCAGAAACGGGCAATTTCCAGCACCACTTCCGCGCCATAACGGTCCATGAAATCCTCATCCATGGTGATACGGTAATAATTAATGATGTTATAGGCAATGGCAAGAGAAACGTGGCGTTGCAGGGCGCTGAAATCAGGACCCCATTCCTTGGATAAGGGGTTGAGATGGAGCACCTGGGTCTCTTCATAACCGCTGCTGCCGCTCTGCCAGGGGTACATAGCGCCCTCGTACTGATGTTGCCGCGCATATTCACGGGCCGGATTGAGGCGGCGGTAGCGGTACATCAACAATCCGCGCGTAATTTCAGGCGCGTGCAAAGTGTAAAAAGGCAAAGAGTACAGCTCATCCCAAAAGATGTGACCGCGGTAGGCCTCCCCGTGCAGGCCCCGCGCCGGCAGGCCGGCGTCGTTGTCATCATTATAAGTCGAGGCGGTTTGCAAGAGATGAAAGATATTGAAGCGGAGCAGACGCTGGAGGGACGGGTCGCCCTGGATCTCAATATCCACATGTTTCCATAAGGCCTGCCATTTGGCCACATGGGGCGTGTAAATATCCTGAAAGCGGTTTACCTTCTTGAGCGCTTCCTGGGCGGCCGCCACATTGTCCGTCACGCCCTGGTCGCGGGAGGTATAAACACTCAGGAGTTTTTCCAACACATACTCCTGCCCTTGTTTAACATCAAAAGTAAATTCCTGAAAAATTTTCTCCTTGCCCTGGGAAACGGTTTTGCGTTCCACCGGCACCGGTTCGTTCTGGCTGAAGAGGTTGATTTTGATGGCTTCCGAAATTTCAATTTTGGATTGAATGGTGCGCATCTGCAGGTAAATGCCGCCGTCTTCAAAACTCCCGTAGCTGCGCGGTTCCAGGTGCTTGGAATTGAGTTGGCGATAACG